>NZ_FPLG01000094.1:0-54878 GCF_900120065.1 Moritella viscosa | reverse complement strand
GAGCATACTGAGCGGCTGTTTCCGTTTCAGTGGGATGGATTATAGAGAATTCGATCACATAGGCAAGCGTTATTATAAAATAACCTCACAAACAACAAGCTCTGTATAGATTTAGTACAGAAGTGTGTTTTTTCGATCTTGATAGTATATGAATCCCCCAATATAGCGAAGCAAGACATTATAAAAGTCATCATTAACATCGTCAGATTACTAGTAATGTCCATTTTTCGCGATACAATAACTTTAACCAAGGAGATAAACCCATGACTGAACTTAAAAAACAAATTATCACAGAGATGAAAGTTAAACCTAGTATCGATATCGCCGATGAGATCCGTAGTCGCATTAACTTTATCAAACAACAATTAACTGACTCAGGATTAAAAAGTTTAGTATTAGGTATAAGTGGTGGTGTTGATTCATCAACTTGTGGCCGACTTTGCCAATTAGCTATAGAAGAGCTAAATACAGAGTGCCAGAGTGATGATTATAATTTCATTGCAGTGCGTTTACCTTACTCTGTACAAGCAGATGAAGATGATGCACAAAAAGCACTTCGCTTTATTAATCCAAAAACATCTATCACCGTCAATATTCAATCTGGTGCAGATAGTATTCATGCAGAAGTACTCGAATCCGTGAAAGCAGCTGGGTTACCAGAAAGTACCGCATTCAACCAAGATTTTAATAAAGGTAATGTAAAAGCAAGAATGCGAATGATTGCACAATATGAAATTGCCGGTTTATATCGTGGTTTAGTACCAGGAACAGATCACAGTGCAGAAAACATTTCCGGCTTCTTTACTAAACACGGTGACGGAGCTTGTGATTTAGCACCATTGTTTGGTTTAAATAAACGTCAGGTTAGATCACTCGCAGCCTATTTAGGCGCATCAGAATTAGTTTATCAAAAAGTACCGACTGCCGATTTGGAAGAAGACCGCCCTCAATTAGAAGATGAAATTGCCTTAGGTGTTACTTATGAGCAAATCGATGATTTCTTAGAAGGGAAAGAGATCGATATTAAAGCTGAAATTAAAATTATCGATACCTATAAAAAAACAACTCATAAACGTAATCCAATTCCAACCCCTGTATAATGCATAGTTAATGACGTATACAAAAAAGCAGAGGTTTATCTCTGCTTTTTATAACTGTAATGACGTTAACGCTTACTTTACAATTTTAGTTGGTTTTGGCCAATTTTTGATATGACGTTGTTTCACTCGAGTGATAACAAGTTCATCGGCAGCAACATCTCTCGCGATAGTAGAACCAGCACCAACAGTAGCATTTTTACCAATAGTAACAGGTGCGATCAATTGACTATCTGAACCAATGAATGCGCCATCTCCAATAACCGTCTCGAATTTATTTACCCCGTCATAGTTACAAGTAATAGTACCTGCACCAATATTTACTTTTTCACCAATAATGCTATCGCCAAGATAAGCAAGGTGACCAGCTTTAGATCCTTTACCTAATGTTGTTTTTTTCAGCTCGACGAAATTACCTACATGTGCATCGTCTTCAAGTATAGTTTTAGGGCGTAAACGCGCAAATGGACCCACACTACAATCAATTCCAATTGTCGCCGATTCAATAATGGAGTTTGGTTTTATCTCAGAATGATCACCGATATGACAATCTTTCAAAATACAATTAGCACCGATAGTGACACCACGACCAATCGTTACCTTACCTTCAATGATAACATTAATATCAAAAGTAACATCGTTACCAACATTCACTTCACCACGTAAATCAAAGCGACGTGGATCAAGCATAGTAACGCCTTGCCCCATGAGTTTATATGCTTGTAATTCTTGGTATGCGCGTTCTAGTTCAGCCAATTGCATGCGGTTATTAACACCTTCGACTTCGATATTTGCAATAGGGTGAACGGCGTTAATCCTGCGACCTGCTTTATGCGCAAGCGCTATTACATCAGTTAAGTAATATTCAGCTTGCGCATTATTATTATCTAACAGAGATAACCAATGCTGAAAATCTGCACCATTAGCAACGAGAATACCAGAGTTCACTTCATTAATTTTAAGTTGATCTGCAGATGCATCTTTCTGCTCAACAATACCTACAACTGTGTCGCCTTCACGAACAATGCGACCATATCCCATAGGATTATCTAATTTCACAGTAAGTAAGCCAATACCACCTTCAGGTTGAGATTGACATAAATGGGTTAGCGTTTCTTGGCTAATTAATGGAACATCACCATACAACACTAATACTTGTTCATCGGCTTTAAATTGATCCGCGGCCTGTTGTACCGCATGACCAGTCCCCAATTGTTCAGCTTGTAGAACCCAATCTAATTTGTCATCTTGGATTCGTGATTTCAGTAATTCAGCGCCATGGCCATAGACTAAATGGATATCGTTAACATCTAACTGTTTTACGGTATCAATAACATGCTGAACCATTGGTTTTTTAGCAATTGGGTGAAGAACTTTAGGGAGATCTGAACGCATACGCGTTCCTTTACCAGCGGCAAGAATAACAACACTAATGGGCATAATGGGCTCTTATCTGAATGATGACATTAAAATATAAATAGAATATTCAGGTTATAGGGAATAATTAAGTTTAACAATAAGGATTGTGTATTAAAAACATAAAAAAAGCGACCCTAAGGTCGCTTTTTGACAACTAAACGTATTCAATTAAAAATTCAAACTAGTTGAATTTTTTAACCAATTTAAGCACGCGAAGTTGAGCAATTGCATCAGCCAGTTGATTCGCAACTTTAACATAATCTACATCTTGGTTAGTTGCAGAGCTGTTAAGTAGTTCCTCAGCTTGTCTTTTGGCTTCTTGCGCTTTGGCTAAATCTAGATCTTCTGCACGAATAGCAGTATCAGCCAGCACGGTAACTTCGCCAGGTTGTACTTCACAAGTACCGCCTGAAACGAAGATAACTTCTTCTTCACCGTGTTGTTTAACCAAGCGCACCATGCCAGGTACTATTCCAGTTAATAGTGGTGTATGCCCAGCTAAAATGCCGAACTCACCGCCAGAACCGGTAACTTGAATGCTTTCAGCACGCCCAGAAAATAAAACACCTTCTGCGCTTACTACATTCAAATCAAAAGTCATAGCCATAGTGCCCTCGCTTATTTACAGTTTCTTCGCAGCTTCAACAGCATCGTCGATAGAGCCACAATACATGAACGCTTGCTCAGGAAGATCATCGTAATCACCCTCTAGTAAGCCTTTAAAGCCTCGTAGAGTTTCTTTTAATGATACTAGAACACCCGGGTCACCCGTAAATACTTCAGCAACATGGTATGGCTGAGTTAAGAAACGTTGGATCTTACGAGCACGAGATACAATTTGCTTATCTTCTTCAGATAGCTCATCCATACCTAGGATCGCAATAATGTCTTTTAACTCAGTATAACGCTGTAGTACACCTTGAACGCCACGAGCGATGTCGTAATGTTCTTGACCAACTACTAGTGGATCTAACTGACGAGAAGTAGAATCTAGTGGGTCGATCGCAGGGTACATACCCATTGAAGCAATGTTACGGTTCAGTACAACTGTTGCATCTAAGTGAGCAAATGTTGTTGCTGGAGATGGATCCGTTAAATCATCCGCAGGTACGTATACCGCTTGGATAGATGTAATTGAACCACTCTTAGTTGAAGTAATACGCTCTTGTAGGATACCCATTTCTTCAGCTAGTGTAGGCTGATAGCCTACTGCTGATGGCATACGACCTAGCAGTGCAGATACTTCAGTTCCCGCAAGTGTATAACGATAGATATTATCGATGAATAATAATACATCTTTACCTTCGTCACGGAAGCGTTCAGCCATTGATAAACCAGTCAAAGCAACACGTAAACGGTTACCTGGAGGCTCATTCATTTGGCCGTAAACCATTGCTACTTTATCAAGTACGCCGGCTTCTTCCATCTCGTAGTAGAAATCGTTACCTTCACGAGTACGCTCACCAACACCAGCAAACACAGATAAACCTGAGTGAGCTTTAGCGATGTTGTTGATCAGTTCCATCATGTTTACGGTTTTACCAACACCGGCACCACCGAATAGACCGACTTTACCACCTTTAGCAAATGGGCAAATCAAATCGATAACTTTAACACCCGTTTCTAACAATTCGTTAGAAAGTGACTGCTCTTCATAAGAAGGTGCGGCACGGTGAATTTCATAACGCGTATCTGTTGGGATAGCGCCTTTACCGTCAATTGGATTACCAAGAACGTTTACAATACGACCAAGACATTCGTCACCAACAGGTACGCTAATCGCGCTACCAGTGTTAGTTACTTTAAGGCCTCGGCGTAAACCGTCACTTGAACCCATAACGATACAACGAACAACACCACCACCGATTTGTTGCTGAACTTCTAGCACCAATTCAGATAGGTTAGCGTCGTCGAATGTCAGTGCATCGTACACTTGAGGTACGGATTCTTGTGGAAACTCAACGTCCACAACTGCACCGATGATCTGGACAATAATACCAGTACTCATTTTAAATCCTCTAAACTTTACAAGTTTGCCTAAACCGCTGAAGCACCAGCACAAATTTCAGAAATCTCTTGTGTAATGGCAGATTGACGGGCTTTGTTAAATACTAACTGTAGCTCATCAATGATGTCACCAGCATTGTCTGTTGCATTTTTCATTGCAAACATACGTGCTGCTTGTTCAGATGCTGCGTTTTCAACAACACCTTGATACACTTGAGATTCAATAAATCTAACTAATAATTTAGTTAAAAGCTCAGCAGGTTCACCTTCATAAAGGTAATCCCAGCCATGCTTAGGTAATGCTTCATTTTCTTCCGATGCAGGCAACGGCAGTAGTTGATCGATAGTTGGTTCTTGCGTCATCGTATTAACAAATTTGTTATATACAACGAATAAGCGATCCAACTTCCCGTTATCGTATGCATCTAGCATAACTCGAACAGAACCAATCAAATCATCTAACTTAGGTGCTTCACCGAGGTTTGCTGTATTAGCAACCACGTTTCCACCTACGTTAGCGAAAAATGTACCAGCTTTAGCACCAATAAGGCCTAAATCTACATCTACATTTTTTTCAGACCATCCCTTCATATCAGAGATAGTTTTTTTGAAAAGGTTAATGTTCAAGCCACCGCATAGACCACGGTCAGTTGAAATCACAATATAACCAACACGTTTCGCATCACGTTCTTCTAGGTACGGATGAGAGTACTCTAGGGAACCTTCTGCGAGATGACCGATCACTCTGCGCATTGTGTTAGCGTATGGGCGACTAGCTGCCATGCGATCTTGTGCTTTACGCATTTTGCTCGCGGCAACCATCTCCATTGCGCTGGTGATCTTCTGAGTATTAGTAATACTCCCGATCTTGTTTTTAATTTCTTTAGCGCCGGCCATTTGCTTCTCCTATTAAGCTAGCTGTGGCAGCAAAGGCTGCCACCGCTCTTACCAGGTTTGTGTAGACTTAAAGCTTGCAAGTAAGCTTGTTAGCTTAGCTTGAACATCTTTGTCGTACGCGCCTGTTTCATTAATAGAAGCAAGTAAATCAGCGTGTTCTGCTTTAGCATAAGCTTGTAGAGACGCTTCAAAGCTAACAATTTTGTTAACTTCTACATCTTCTAATGCACCAGTTTCTGCTGCATATAAAGATAGAGCCTGCTCTGCAACACTCATAGGTGCATATTGGCCTTGCTTCATTAGCTCAGTAACTTTCGCACCATGATCAAGCTGCTTACGCGTTGCATCATCAAGGTCTGAAGAGAATTGAGCAAATGCTGCTAATTCACGGTACTGTGCTAGTGCGGTACGAATACCACCAGATAGTTTCTTAATGATCTTCGTTTGTGCTGAACCACCAACACGTGATACAGAAATACCTGGATCAACAGCAGGACGAGTGCCTGAGTTAAACAGTTCTGTAGTCAAGAAGATCTGACCATCGGTAATAGAAATTACGTTCGTTGGTACGAACGCAGATACGTCACCACCTTGAGTTTCAATGATTGGAAGAGCAGTCAAAGAACCAGTCTTACCTTTCACTTCACCTTTAGTGAACGCTTCTACGTATTCAGCGTTTACACGAGCGGCACGCTCTAGTAAACGTGAATGTAGATAGAAAACATCACCAGGGTATGCTTCACGGCCCGGCGGACGACGTAATAGTAATGAAATCTGACGATAAGCAACGGCTTGCTTAGACAGATCATCATATACGATTAGTGCATCTTCACCACGGTCACGGAAGTATTCACCCATAGCACAACCAGAGTATGGTGCTAAGTATTGCAGTGCCGCAGCTTCAGAAGCCGTTGCAACAACAAGAATAGTGTTTTCCATTGCGCCATGTTCTTCAAGCTTACGTACAACACTAGCAACGGTAGAAGCTTTCTGACCAATTGCTACGTATACACATTTAATGCCCGAATCTTTTTGGTTGATGATTGCATCGATAGCGATAGCACTCTTACCAACCTGACGGTCACCAATAATAAGCTCACGTTGACCACGACCGATTGGTATCATAGCGTCAATAGCTTTGATACCAATTTGTACAGGTTGGTCAACAGATTTACGTTCCATTACACCCGGTGCAATTACTTCAACAGGAGAAAAACCATCGTTGTCGATTGGTCCTTTACCGTCGATAGGCTCACCAAGTGTGTTTAAAACACGACCTAATAAGTTGCGACCTACTGGCACTTCAAAAATACGTCCTGTTGAACGTACTTTCTGGCCTTCTGCAAGACCCATGTAAGAACCCATTACTACCGCACCAACAGAGTCACGCTCTAAGTTAAGTGCGATACCAAAACGGTTGCCAGGTAATTCAATCATTTCGCCTTGCATACAGTCTGCAAGGCCATGAATACGAATAATACCATCGCTTACTGAAACGATAGTACCTTCATTTCTTGCTTCACTAACAACGTTGAATTTTTCAATACGTTGTTTGATCAGATCACTGATTTCTGTAGAATTCAGTTGCATGCTATTCCCCAATTACGATTGTAGCGCTTCCGCAAGTTTATTTAACTTACCGCGTACAGAGCCATCAATAACTAAATCACCAGTCTGAATAATCAAACCACCAATTAACGTGTTATCAACGTTGCAATTTAACTTAACTTTGCGTGCTAAACGTTTTTCCAACGCAATGACAATATTTGCTTCTTGCTCTGCCGTTAGTGACATTGCAGAAGTAACATCAGCTTCAACAGATTTCTCATGTTCCGCTTTGTAATGTGCAAATAAAGTAACAATGTTTGGTAATGCGCTTAACCGAACGTTCTCGGCCAGTACTTTAATAAAGTTTTGGCCTGATTCGTTAAGTTGCTCATCAGCTACGTTGATAAAAATATCAGCAATAGCGTGTGCACTTACAGCACCATTTAATAATGTAGAAATATCTTTATTTACCGCAATTTCTGCCGTAAACGCTAACATTTCTTGCCATTTATCAATAGCCTGTTCCTTAACGGCAAAATCAAATGCAGCTTTAGCATATGGACGAGCAATAGTAGTCAAATCAGACATAAGCCCCCCAGTTGTTAAAGTTCTGCAACGATTTTGTCTACGATGTCACTGTTAGCAGCTACATCAATAGAACGTTCGATAATTTTTTCAGCACCGGCAATAGCTAAACCAGCTACTTGTTTGCGTAACTCTTCTTTTAGACGATTACGTTCAGCTTCAACTTCAGCTTCCGCTTGAGCAAGAATTTTAGCTCGCTCCGCATTTGCTTCTTCTTTAGCTTCATCGACAATTTGAGCTTTACGCTTGTTTGCTGCATCAATGATATCTGCCGCTTGCGCTTTAGCATCTTTCAATTGATCTGTTGCTTTAGCTTCCGCTAGCTTCAAATCTTTAGCAGCTTTATCCGCACTTGCAAGACCATCGGCAATCTTCTGTTGACGTTCTTCGATAGCCGCAATCAGTGGTGGCCATACATATTTCATACAAAATAGTACGAATAACGTAAACGAAATCGCTTGGCCTAAAAGAGTTGCGTTGATATTCACAACGAACCTCCTTGGTTAGTAGTGGACCAAAAGCTGATTAAGCGATGAATGGGTTCGCGAATAATAGGAATAGTGCGATACCAACTGCAATCATAGAGATCGCATCAAGAAGACCAGCAACGATGAACATTTTAGTTTGTAGTGCTGGCGCCATCTCTGGTTGACGAGCAGAAGACTCTAGGAATTTACCGCCTAAGATAGCGAAACCGATTGCTGTACCGAATGCAGCAAAACCTAGTAAGATAGCAACAGCGAAGATAGTAGCTGATACAGTTTCCATTTTATTCTCCAATAAGATAAAAAATTTTAATTAAAAATTTGTGTTTATAAATTAATGATCTTCACATGCACTGCTTAGATATACCATAGACAGCATCATGAAGATAAACCCTTGTAGAACGATTACCAAAATATGGAAAATCGCCCATGGCACACTTAGTCCCCACTGAAGGTACCAAGGCATAAGCGCGATCAAAATAAAGATCAGCTCACCTGCGTACATGTTACCAAACAAACGAAGCGCTAATGAAATAGGCTTAGCCAGTAAAGTAACCATTTCCAGTGCAAAGTTAAAAGGAATAAATAACCAGTGGTTAAATGGGTTCATAGTCAGTTCGCGAGCGAACCCTTTGACACCTTTAACCTTGATGCTGAAACCAACAATAAGTGCAAAAATACTTAATGACATAGCAAATGTCGTATTTAAGTCTGTTGTTGGAACAACTTTCATGTAGTCAATTCCCATTGCTTTTGCGGCTTCAGGAATGAAATCCACAGGAACCAAATCCATTGTATTCATCAGAATAACCATCATGAAGATAGTTAATGACAGCGGTGCAATTAACGCATTACGACCATGAAAAGATTCTTTCACGATGTCGTTAACAAACTCGATACACATTTCAACAAAACATTGAAATTTGCCCGGTACGCCCGTTGTCGCTTTCTGACCAACTAGATAGAATGTCCCTAAGAATAAAATCCCTAAAGCGAGGGTTACGAAAAGTGTGTCTAGGTGCCAAGTCCAAAATCCTTCACCAACCGCTAAATTAGTTAAGTGATGTTGGATATATTGGGTCGACGTTAGTGCTTCACCTGTTGCAGACATTTTTCATCCCAGTTTTTTGTTCATAAAATAAGGAGCAAATAATTGTGAGCCAATTGCTAATGAGAACGTCACGTAAAGAGGAAGATAATTCACCTTAACGAAACCTAATACCGCAATAAAAAACACAACTGTCAGTACCAATTTTAACGATTCACCTAATGCAAATGATGCAACAACATCTTGAATCTGTCTGGCGCCCATAAACCGGAAAGCCAAACGGGTAAAAATGTAATTTGGTAAGACATAAATAATGCCACCAAAGATCGCAGAGCGAGCTGAAAGCTCACCATCAATAAGCAAAAAGGTTAACGCGCAAACGGCCACTAATAGCACCTGAAACACAATCAATTTAATAGCTTGATTGAACGCATTCATTGCTAATTTATTTGACACAATAAACCCCTAAAACAATCTTTTTGAAGCATTCAAAAAAAATATACAAAAACGCTTCTAAAAGCAGGATAAATTATACGTTGAAGTGGTGCTAATGCAACTCATTGCAAGCCAGATAAGGAAAGCTAAGTATAATATTCTGAAAAATGAGATATGACAGACGTTACCCACTAATGAGTACCGCCCTTATAATATTAAATTCTAAACAACACTGTTATTATGAAATAAAGTTATTTTGATATCGGGTTAAATATAAACCTTTGATATTTCAAGTGAAGATAATTGTAAAGAAAAGCGTATCTTACTGAGCTAAGTATATTTATTGACTCATAGCTACACTTTAAAAAATATTAACTTAATTTGATATTTATCATCCAGAGATTAAAATTTAACCCAAAGTTGCAACTATATCATCCAATTCAGCAAGGCTAGTATAGTCAATTGTTAACTTCCCACAGCCATTTGCACCTTGTTTAATGATAACTTTGGCTTTTAATCGTTCAGATAAGCGATATTCTAGGTTAACAACATCTGGATCTTTTACCTTTATTGGACTTATTTCAGTTTTTGGTTCGAGTAGCTTTCTCACCAATTTTTCGGTATCCCGTACCGTTAAACCTCGCTGAGCAATATTGCTTGCAGCTTGTGATTGCAACTCACCTTCAAGTGCCAATAATGCACGGGCATGACCCATTTCAATATCACCATGTTCAAGTAATATTTTAACCTCGGTATTTAAGCTATTTAAGCGTAATAAATTCGATACCGAAGCTCGTGATTTACCTACCGCATCGGCGACTTGTTGATGCGTTAATGAAAACTCTTCAATTAAGCGCAGTAATGCAATCGACTCTTCCATTGCATTTAAATCTTCACGTTGAATATTCTCAATTAATGACATTGCCATGACAGCTTCATCGGCAACGTTTTTAACTATACAAGGCACTTTTGTTAAGCCCGCTAATTGCGCTGCACGCCAACGACGTTCCCCGGCTATAATTTCAAACTGTTGTGAATTTAATTCCCGAACAACAATAGGTTGAATAATACCTTGTGCTGTAATCGATGCCGCTAACTCATCTAAGGCATCTCTAGCCATATCTTTACGTGGTTGATACTTACCTGGATATAACCATTCAATCGGTAATTTTTTAAATTCATTGTCAACCCTTGCTACCGGTTGCACTAGATCATCAGCTGTTTGTTCTTTCGTTCTTGCAATTGCACTTGTACCGAGCAAAGCATCCAGACCTTTACCTAATCCTCGTTTTTTCGCGTTCATGCTTGTTCCTTTGTCTGTTCGCTCTGTTCATTGGCTAATTCTTGACGACGAATAATTTCACCCGCTAGTGCTAAATAAGCTTTAGCCCCGTTAGATGATTTATCATAATACATGGCAGGCGCACCAAAGCTAGGCGCTTCAGCTAAACGAACATTTCGTGGGATCACAGTACGATAGACTTTATCCCCAAAATGTTGTTTAAGTTGTTCAGACACGTCTGATGCCAACCGGTTACGTGGGTCATACATGGTTCGCAGTATGCCTTCGATTTTTAAGTCAGGGTTAACAGCGGCGGATAACTTACTGGTGGTATCCATCAATGCAGTCAGTCCTTCTAGCGCATAATACTCACATTGCATTGGTACAATAATCGAATCAGCAGCAGCCATGGCATTAATTGTAAGTAAATTTAATGAGGGAGGGCAATCAATAAAAATATAATCGTAATAATCTTTTACCTCTGCTAACGCATTTTTTAACCGTAACTCACGGGCAAAGAATTCCATTAACTTAATTTCAGCTGCAGTAACATCTTGGTTCGCCGCAATAAGATGATATTTCCCTGAAGTTTCAGTAACGACAACCTCTTTAACTGATTTCTCATCAACTAATAAATCATAGGCTGAATACTCGACAGTATATTTGTCAACACCACTACCCATGGTTGCGTTACCTTGTGGGTCAAGATCAATGAGCAATACCTTACGTTTAGTCGCAGACATTGAGGCTGCTAAATTGACACAAGTTGTTGTTTTTCCTACGCCACCTTTCTGGTTAGCTATTGCTATGATTTTGCCCACAAATATTTCCTATTATTTTATCTCAGACATAACAATTAGATGACGTTCGCCCTCTAATTCTGGCACTGTTAGTTTATGTGCAACTTCCAGTTTAAATTTAGTATTCAATGTTTTAATTTCACCCGTTGGTCTAACCCCTTTCAACGCATAAAACAATCCATCTTGTTTTGGTAAGTGCTTACACCAATGTAACATATCTTCTAGTGAAGCAAACGCACGACTTAATACCCCATCAAATTTAATTTCTGGGTGATACTCTTCAACACGAGACTGCACAGGCGTTACATTGGTTAATTTTAGTTCATGAACTGCTTGGGTAATAAAACGAATACGTTTACCTAAACTATCAAGTAATACGAATTCTTTGTCAGGATTCATGATCGCGAGTGGTAAGCCTGGTAAGCCTGGCCCAGTACCAACATCAATAAAACGTTCACCTTCTAAATACGGGCTCACGACAATACTATCCATGATATGTTTTATTAACATGTCTTCAGGATCACGTACCGACGTTAGATTATATGCCTTATTCCACTTATGTAATAAAGTCACTAATGCCACTAATTGCTGCTTTTGTGTATCAGTAACAACTAAAGATGTTTGTGCTAATAATGCTTCGAGGCGGTTGATCATACGTAGGTTTACTCCGGTAAAACGCGATTATGTAAGTTAATATCAAATCGTAGAAAAATAAAAAACAACCTACTGAGTGAGGTAAAGGTACCTTAAACTGAATAGTAGCATTGCAAATTAGGGAATGATGTCAAAAATGAGGTTATATAGCCACCGATAAATGAGTTAACGGTGGCAGTAATCGTACATTATTTATTTGTTTAGTAAGTTTTGCTTTTTCAAATAAATTAATAGAATTGAGATCGCGGCAGGTGTAATACCCGAAATTCGTGATGCCATGCCAATCGTTTGCGGTTTAACGTCGATTAACTTAGCAACAGCCTCGTTAGAAAGGCCTTTAATTTTTGCGTAATCTAAGTCTGTCGGTAATGATGTATTTTCATGGCGTAACTGTTTTTCAACTTCTGATTTTTGACGGTTAATATAGCCTTCGTACTTAATCGTAATTTCAACTTGTTCTGCTGCTGATTCATGTTCTAACTTAGGGCCTAACTCTTCAATTGTCATCAGAGCGTTGTAGCTGACTTCAGGACGGCGAACAAGATCTTCTAAAGTATGCTCACGAGATAATGGTTTAGCCAGTAGTGCGTTGATCTTATCAGCAAATGCTTTGTTTGGATTGATCCAGGTTGAGCGTAAACGCTGTTGCTCTAATTCAATCGCTTCCATTTTTTCGCTAAATACCTGCCAGCGATGCTCATCAACCAAACCAAGCTTATAGCCTTGCTCTGTTAAACGCGCATCGGCATTGTCTTCACGTAATAATAAGCGGTACTCAGCACGACTTGTAAACATACGATACGGTTCTTTCGTCCCTAAAGTTGCAAGATCGTCGATCAACACACCAAGGTAAGCTTGATCACGACGAGGATGCCACGTATCTTCATCACGTGACGTACGAGCAGCATTTAAGCCTGCAAGTAGACCTTGCGCAGCCGCTTCCTCATAACCCGTCGTACCGTTAATCTGACCGGCAAGAAACAAACCTTCAATAAATTTACTTTCTAACGTTAATTTAAGATCTCGGGGATCAAAATAATCGTACTCGATCGCATAACCTGGACGCGTAATGTGAGCATTTTCTAAGCCACGGATCGAACGAACAAGATCGACTTGAACATCATACGGTAGACTTGTTGAAATACCGTTAGGGTATACTTCATGAGTCGTTAATCCTTCCGGCTCAATAAAGATTTGATGTGATTCTTTATCAGCAAAACGCGTGATCTTATCTTCGATCGACGGACAATAACGTGGACCAATACCCTCGATCACACCAGTATACATTGGGCTACGATCCATACCACTGCGGATCACGTCGTGCGTATTATTATTTGTATGAGTAATATAACAAGGGATTTGTTGTGGATGATCCTTACGGCTACCTAGAAAAGAAAATACAGGCGTTATCTCATCACCATGCTGTTCTTCCATAACGGAAAAGTCAATTGTACGACCGTCAATACGTGGTGGTGTACCGGTTTTCAAACGATCAGTACGGATAGGTAATTCGCGTAAACGTGCAGCTAATGACACAGATGCAGGATCACCAGCTCGACCACCTGCATAGTTCTGTAAGCCTATGTGGATAAGTCCATCAAGGAATGTTCCAACCGTCAATACTACTGACTTTGCTTTAAACTTAAGGCCTGCTTGCGTTACCACACCAACGACACGATCGTTTTCAATAATAAGATCATCAACAGACTGTTGGAATATAGTTAAGTTTTGCTGATTTTCAAGTTTTTGGCGTACTGCTGATTTATATAATAAGCGATCAGCTTGTGCACGTGTAGCTCGAACAGCAGGACCTTTACTTGAATTTAATGTTCTAAATTGGATTCCACCTAGGTCGGTGGCTTGGCCCATGATCCCGCCAAGTGCATCAATTTCTTTAACCAAGTGGCCTTTACCAATACCACCGATAGCTGGATTGCATGACATGTGTCCAAGCGTATCGATATTATGGGTTAATAATAATGTATTTCGTCCCATACGAGCAGCAGCAGCCGCAGCTTCAGTGCCAGCATGTCCGCCACCTACGACGATAACTTCAAATTGTTCATGGTATGCCATGTATCACCTCGGTTTTATTTGGCGGATATATTCAGAGCGGCACAGTTTACGGTTTTCTCTAACAGATGCAAATGATCTTAAATATATTTTTTTATTTGGATCTAACTGTTGATCTTAAGATCTTATAAGAGATCTTATTAGATCTATTATTAAGGGCGCCTTGATCTGTTGATAACCCGTTTTGATCTAGAAAGATCATGCGTTTAGCTGCGATCACTTGCTGTTAGTAAGGCTTGTGCTTGTTACGTATAAGTTGGGTGTAAATAGCCTAGTTATACACAGCTAGCGGGGCTGTAGATTTATTCTACAAGGATAACTATAGGTTGATCACAAGAAAGATCTATAGTTACCCACAGAAAATAAAAATAAAAAAACACGAGCATGGTTATATTATAGCCATTTTTTAGACCATTCTGGATACCATATATCGATCGCATCTTCAGGGATCGGCGTTTCCAGCGTGCAAATTTCAAGTGTGATCGCCACTTTTTCGGCATCCAATAGTGTTAATTGACGATCGATCATGTGTCCTGCATTGCAAAATTGATCATAAGATTTAGAGCCTAGAGCGATCACGCTGTATTTTATTAAGCTTAAATCTGGGTTGTTTTGTGTGAGTTGTTGCGCGAAAAGGGCGATATTTTCTGGATAATCACCAGCGCCATGGGTTGCAGTACAGATGATCCAAGGATTATTTTTGTTGATCGGTAAGTCTTCTAGTCGAGGATCTAGGTGTATATTGGCTTTAAATCCTTGATCAACGAACTTCTCTGCTAAATGATCCGCTACATATTCAGCGGATCCCAAGGTAGTGCCGACAATAATTTCAAATGTATACATGATTTTCTCTTATTTAATGGTTTATTCCGATAGTTTTATTGTAAAATATCATCAATGATTATAATTTTTTATTGCTGATTAAGGCGCTTATGACTTCATTATTTCAACGTTTTATTAATGTACTTGGGAACTCCAAAGCGACAGAGAAAGCAACATCTACTTCTCCCAAACCTGTAATTAATAACGTTGCTACATCTATAGTTAGTATACCTGATGTCACTGTGAGTAATGAGATAATTGACACCAGCTCATTATTTTATGATCTGTTGTTTAATCACCAGGAGATTAATGCAGAGACTAATCTGGGTTTGAACCCATTAGAAAAAAGTATTTTGCTTAAAGTCGAAGCAAGTGTAGGGTCTCCTGAAAACATCGCCTTGAATGTAGTAAGACTGCCAGCTGTATTACATAAAGTATCAAGCTTAATTGACAGTGATAATTATACAGCACAGCAGCTGGCAGCCTTGATTACGCAAGATCCTGCTCTGGCTGCTGATGTGATTCAGTTAGTCAATTCTGCACACTATCAATTAGGCTCTCAAGCAGTGACAAGTTTACAAGAGGCCGTGGTTCGTTTAGGTGGTTTGCAAATAAAGTCGATTGTGTTGACGATAGTTATGCAAAATATAACCGAAATAAAGCCGATCTATTTTAAGTTGTTTGGCCAGTATTTATGGCAACATTCGCTAACCACTGCCTTGTGGGCAAAAAAGCTGGCTAAGAGTAGGGGAGGTGATCCTGATTTAGCTTATTTCATCGGTTTGATCCATGATGTGGGGAAAATTGCATTGTTTAAATTGATTGTGGATGAGATGAATATTGGTGATCCACAGTTTAGACCGAACTCCAAGTTATTCCGTCAGATGATGACTAAACATTCATTGCGTTTGTCTGCTCTGATTGCACAATCTTGGCAGTTGCCTGGGCCTGTAGTTAAAGCGTTATATGAACAGGTTGAAACGGGCTCTGTGGTAGAGCACACGGGGCCTGGTAAGCTATTAAAGGTAGCCAACTTATATAGTGAAATACACTTGCTATTAGCGCAGGGATATATTTCAGAGCAGCAGGCTAGTGAGTTTTGTCATGAGCATCAATTAGATCTTCAAGTTTGTATTACTGGGGTATAAAATCAACTTTTTTAACCGACTAAAGCTCATTTTAAAGGTCTAAAAATATGCTTTATAACGCCACTATATTTACAGTTTTAGTTATTATCATAGTTGTTATTCAGCGGGATTAAGTTGTGGGTAACTCTGTGGATGGCTTTGTAATAAGGATCTTGTTGAATCGTTGCTGAAGTGTATTGGATGTCGATATCATGATCTTGCTTTGACAGTTAATTGTGATGTGCTGGATAAAGTGATGATCCCAATTAGGATCATCATTTTTTTATTTACCGATACAGAACGAAGTAAAAATACGACCAAGAAGATCATCTGAGGTGAACTCGCCGGTAATTTCTGAGAGTTGCTCTTGCGCTAAGCGTAGCTCTTCAGCAAGGAGTTCCCCAGCCTGATAAACTTCAAGTTGGAGTTTACCTACCTGTAAATGTTCATAGGCTTTCTCTATCGCATCTAAGTGGCGACGTCGAGCTATAAAGCCACCCTCTGTATTACTTTGATAGCCCATACATTCTTTTAAATGGGCTTTCAATTCGTCTAAGCCAAGGTTTTCTTTTGCTGATATTTTAAAAACCGGATGGCCTTGATCTTCGCTTTTTGTTAATTTCTCACCGGTTAGATCCATTTTATTTCTGATAACTGTAAGTCCGATCGAAGAGGGTAGGCGATCAATAAAGTCTGGCCAAATTTCGGCAGGATCCGTTGCGTCCGTGGTCGTACCATCAACCATGAATAACACTTGATCAGCATTGTTGATCTCTTCCCAAGCGCGTTCAATGCCGATTTGTTCAACACGATCCGGGCTTTCGCGTAAACCTGCTGTATCTATAATATGTAATGGCATACCATCAATGTGAATATGTTCGCGTAATACGTCGCGGGTAGTACCTGCTATGTCGGTGACAATGGCCGACTCTTTACCTGCTAATGCATTTAGCAAACTTGATTTACCGGCGTTAGGACGACCAGCAATCACGACCTTCATACCTTCGCGAATGATGCTACCTTGTTTTGCTTCTTTTTGTACCGCGGTAAGGTTATCAATGATTTTATATAATGCTTGAGCAATTTTACCGTCAGCAAGGAAGTCGACTTCTTCTTCAGGGAAGTCAATCGATGCTTCAACATAAATGCGTAAGTGAATTAAACTTTCGGTTAGAGTATTAATTTTTTTCGAGAACTCACCTTGTAGAGAGTTCATTGCTGATTTTACTGCGCGTTCAGAGGTGGCATCGATTAGATCGGCAATTGCTTCTGCCTGGGTTAAATCCATTTTGTCATTGAGGAATGCACGCTCTGAGAATTCACCTGGACGGGCCATTCTAATGCCGTCTATTTTAAGAATACGGCGCATCAGCATATCCATGATCACGGGACCACCATGGCCCTGTAACTCTAAAACATCTTCACCGGTAAATGAATTTGGTGCTTTGAACAAGATGGCAATACCTTGGTCAATTGTTTGTTGTTCTTCATCCAGGAAAGATAAGTAATC
Source organism: Moritella viscosa (assembly GCF_900120065.1). Classification (NCBI taxonomy): domain Bacteria; kingdom Pseudomonadati; phylum Pseudomonadota; class Gammaproteobacteria; order Alteromonadales; family Moritellaceae; genus Moritella; species Moritella viscosa. Next base: position 37,089 of record NZ_FPLG01000094.1, on the reverse strand, counting down.
GGCTTTACGCACTGGTGGAATTTTATTTAAAATGGTTTGTGCGACTAACTCTGTTTTTGGCCCAGAGATACGAATAATACCAACACCACCTCGTCCTGGCGGTGTGGCTTGTGCAATGATTGTTTCATTAGTTAGCATGTTATTACCCGAAGATAGTAGGTTTTTTAGATGAAAAAAGGCGGCACAAGGGCCGCCTTGATAAGATTAGCAAGTTTATTTCTTACTATGCAAACCTTGTTTTTCCAGAGAGCGGAAAATAATAGTTTGTTGGATAATTGTAACTACGTTACTCATTAACCAGTATAGAACTAGTCCTGCAGGGAACCACAAGAAGAAGAAAGTAAACATTACAGGCATAAACTGCATTACTTTCTGTTGCATTGGATCCTGAACTTGTGTCGGTGACATTTTTTGGATCATATACATAGTAACACCCATTAATAGCGGTAATACGTAGTATGGGTCTTGTGCTGATAAATCATTAATCCACAATGCGAATGGTGCGTGACGTAATTCCACACTTTCCATTAATGCCCAGTATAGTGAGATGAAAATAGGCATTTGGATGATCATTGGGAAACAACCACCTAATGGATTTACTTTCTCTTCTTTATACAATGCCATCATTGATTGCGACATTTTTTGTTTGTCGTCGCCACATTTTTCACGTAATGCAGTCAGTTTTGGTTGCAGTAAACGCATTTTTGCCATTGACGTGTATTGCGCTTTGGTTAGCGGATACATTGCACCACGCACGGTAAACGTGATCATGATTACGGCAATACCCCAGTTACCAACTAAACCATGGAAGAACTGCAGTAATTTAAATAGCGGTTGTGCAATGAACCACAACCAGCTGTAATCAACAGTAAGGTCAAGACCTTCAACTAATTCACCCATCTCATCTTGTAATTTTGGACCAACCCAAAGCTTCGCCGAGATAGTTTTTTCGCTGTTTGCGGCAATTGTTTCAACAGGTTGTTTGAAACCAATGATCGCCTGACCTTTAGTAAACTCAGTACGACCAATGTTTAAGCTGTAGAAGTGATTTAGCGTATCACCCGGGATCCATGCTGCTACAAAGTAATGTTGTAGCATGCCAACCCAACCTGCATCCGTTGTACGGCTTAGGTTTGCATCGCTGATATCACTGAAATCGTATTTTTCATAACGCTTATCTGTCGTGCCTAGTGCTGCACCACGGTAAGCTTTCATCATCATGCTGCTACCTTCGTCTTCTGCAAGATCAATATTTTGTTTTAATTGACCATACATTTGTACCGAAATCGCGTTAGCAGATTGGTTATTAATTTTGTAGCTAACTTCAATATCATAACTACCGCGTGTAAGAGTAAATACTTTCGTAAATTTAACTCCATTCTCGTCTGTATATGATAATGGGATATCTAATGTATCACCAGAAATTGTGAAGTTTTTCGCTGTTGTTGTATATTGTGGACGACCATTTGCGTTTGCATCTGGACCGTTTACGCCAATAAGACCACTTTGTGCAACGTAAACATTTGTTGCATCATTTTGTAATAAGATGAAACGTTCTTCAGCATCTAACTCTGTAGCATGTTCAAGTAAGTTTGCATGAACAATATCACCGCCTAAAGTATCGACAGTTAGTTCAAGTACATCTGAGCTAATAGTTATCAGATTGTTTGATTGTTTGCTGTTTGGCGCATCAGTTGATGAGTCACTGCCTGCTGGTACATCGCCAGTTAAACCATTGGTGATCGCTTGAGTCGTTGTTGGTACTGCAACCGGGTTGTCCTTATTTTGCCACTCGGTGAATAGCAAAAAGCTGACAAACAATAATCCGATGACAAGTAAATTACGTTGGGATTCCATAATCTAATTAATCTCTTTGTTTGGGTTCTGGTACAGGATCGTAACCATGTTTATTACTAAAAGGATGACATATTAATAGACGTTTGGCTGTGAGCCAACAACCTTTTGTAAATCCGTGGAGTTTTATTGATTCTATCGCGTATTGAGAACACGTTGGAGTGAAGCGACAGCGAGGCCCAATCATCGGACTAATGAATAATTGGTACCCTCGTATTAATTTGGTGCCTAACCATTGCAACGGCGACAAAGTTTGCGCCATAACTTCTCCAATAATGCATCGATTTCTGCATTTTCCAAGTTTGCAATACCTGATTTAGCGATAACCACGATATCAACATTAGGAAAATCATGTTGGCGTGTCCGAAAACTTTCTCTGAATAGACGCTTAACTCGGTTACGGCCGACAGCAAGTTTAATCGCTTTTTTAGGTACCGCTAAACCAAGACGAGGATGTCCAAGTGAGTTATTTTTGGCAAGTATAGTTATATGAGGTGAGGCTGATCGCACAGGGTCTGCGAATACGTTTTTGAAGTGTTCGGGAGTTAACAAACGTAACTCCCGAGGAAAGCTCTTATCTATCACGTCTGATAATTAAGCGCTTAAAGTCTTACGACCTTTTGCACGACGACGTGCAAGAACCTTACGGCCACCTACAGTTGCTTTACGTGCGCGGAAACCGTGTGAACGTTTACGCTTAAGGTTACTTGGTTGAAAAGTACGTTTCATAGCTTTATCCGTTATAAAATTAACTGTACAGTTATGTTGAGTTAGCCAAGAAATAATGACCGGTCGTCAACTTGACTAACACAAAAAGAGGCGGAATTTTAATCATTCTTGTAAAACAAGTCAATAATTAATAAATACTCGCCTCGTGAAAATAGCAATATCTTACTTAAATTCGATATTCTCGACCGATTATTATGCGATTGGATACATGAAATAATAGGCTAAATTCCTATCCATATAGATAAAAATTATAATTCGGTTTAATAATTGCTGTTATTCCAATCTGATCACAAGGGATCAAGCGGGGAATTATACAGGCTATTTACTAACTAACAAGTCAGCACTGCTAATTTATCCACTTTATAATGCCTGATTATTGATTTACTCGTTGTAAAAATGAACGAGTACGGGGATCTTGCGGGTTATTAAAGATCATATCCGCGGATCCTTGTTCAACAATCTGACCTTGATCCATAAAAATCACCCGGTCTGCGATCTCTTTTGCAAATTGCATTTCGTGTGTCACAATCAGCATAGTTTGCTTTTGTTCGGCTAATTGACGCATTAATCCGAGTACTTCACCCACCCATTCTGGGTCTAACGCTGAGGTTGGTTCATCAAATAAAATAACTTTACTTTGTGCTGCCATAGCTCGTGCTATGCCAATACGTTGTTGCTGGCCCCCTGATAGTGAAGAAGGGTAGCTGTCTTTCTTATCTATTAATCCAATACTATCGAGGATAGTAAGCGCTTCCTTTTTAGCTATTTCTGCCGATTTTCCTCGGACGATAACTAAGCCCTCTGTAATATTTTCGAGGGCCGTTTTATTGGCAAATAGAGCATAGTTTTGAAATACGAAAGCGGTTTTTTTACGCAGCTCCGTAATTTGTTTTTTAGTGGCACTGTTTGCATCAACAACTAAATCATCAATAGTAATTTTAGCACTTGTTGGTTGCTCTAGAAAATTAAGGCAACGTAATAGCGTTGATTTACCTGTGCCTGAAGAGCCGATAATAACGGTTGTTTCACCTTCTTTGATATCTAAATCAATTTGACGTAAAACCACATTATCACCAAAATGCTTACTTAAATTAGCTACTTTGATCATGTTAATACGCCTTGTTGAGATAACGTTCTAAATGAACTTGCATTTGGGTAAAAACGAGTACGACAGCCCAGTAAATCAGCGCAACAGCCAGATAGCTTTCGAAGAAGTAAAAACTTGATGAAGCTTCCATCTGCGTTTTCGCCATGATCTCGGTAACACCGAGCGTAAATGCCAAGGACGTGCTTTTGATCATGTCGATAAAGTAATTCATCAATGATGGGGTCGCAATACGTGCTGCTTGTGGTAGCACGATACGGCGCATAGCTTGACTCGATGTCATTCCGATACTGAGTGAGGCTTCCATCTGTGATTTATCTACAGCCATGATTGCAGCGCGAATACTTTCAGCTTTGTAAGCGGCAAAGTGCAGTGTTAAGCCAATCACGGATGCGGTAAAGGCATCCATATTGATCAATATAGGGAATACTCGCGGCAGACCGTAATACAGCAAAAATAACTGTACAAGGAGCGGAGTGCCACGAAAAAAAGAAATAAATAACATTGCCAATTGATTGAGCACAGGTACTTTGAACGTGCGTACCACCGCTAAGCCAATGGCTATTATCAGGGCAAAGATGACACCAATCAGTGCCATCTGCATCGTTGTTCCCAAATACTTAAGTAGTATCGGGAACAGATTTAGCATGTACTCAAAATTAAATTGCATTTATTTTACAGTTATATCCGTTGAAAACCATTTTTCTGAAATCGCTGCTAGAGTGCCATCGGCACGCATGTTATCCAGCGTTGTATTCACTTTTAGGCGTAGTACTTCTTGTTTTTCTGTTTTCAAAAATGGCATTGCATTTTCGATAGTTTCAAACGTTGGACCTGCAAGTTGTAACGGTAATGGTGATTTGTTAATTAATTCAAGTGATGATAAACGATCCATAACAAACGCATCTGTACGACCTAATGCTACATCACGTTCGATACCAGTGTCGTAGGTTTTGATAGTAATGTTATTATTGGTATCGTATTTGCGTAATAAATCAGCAAAATTAGAGCCTAAGTTTACGCCAACTGTTTTGTTTGCAAGGTCATCAATACCATTAATTTCGGTATTGCCTTTTCTTACGACAACTTGAGCACCGTCATACACGTAAGTTTGGCTAAATGAATATTTAGCTGTACGTGCTGGAGTGATGGTTACTTGGTTTGAAATCGTGTCGATACGACCTGTTTCTAGCATTCCAAATAGACCGGAAAAATTAACGGTGATGAATTTTACTTTTGAATCATTACGCTTGGCGATCTCTTTCCATAAATCCACTTCAAAACCTTGGAGTTGATCATTTTTTGAAAAAGTGAATGGGAAGTAGTTACCTGACATACCAACTTTAATTGTTTCTTGTGCGTGTGCTACGCTTGTTAATGTTGTACTTACAAGCACTGCTGCCGCTAATAATAGTTTTTTCATGATTCACCCTGGTTACGCAAATAATATGTTAATGCGTGCATGATATTCTAATGTAAAATGAATTATAAATAGCATTTAGTTATAACTAATTGCTAAAAGATAGCGTTATTTATTATATTTACCGGTTTTTTCATATCTATTCGCACCTTATTAGTTTTTATTTTGCTTTTGTGTGGATAAGTGTTTATTCATGCTAGCGCTTATGCACAATTAGCAGTAAAATAATCCATTATTCTTTATTTTTATCTGGAGTGTGGAGAGTGTCAGTTTCTCTTTGGCAGCAATGCCTTTCGCGCTTACAAAATGAGCTTTCCTCTACTGAATTCAGTATGTGGTTACGCCCACTGAAAGCAGAACTTACCGATAGTACTTTCACCTTGTATGCTCCGAACCGTTTTGTACTTGATTGGGTTCGTGACAAATACCTTAATTCAATTACTGCATTATTCGATGAGTTTTGTGGTGCGGATGCACCTATCTTACGTTTTGATATTGGTGGTAAAGCGACGAAGGTAACACAAACGACGACCAAGGTTGATCGTGTAGTTACTCAAAAAGTGATCTCAAGACCAGCACTAGACCCGTGGGAATCAAGTTCACCACAGCAGCCGACGATTAATCACCGTAGTAATGTTAATTTGACATATACGTTCGATAACTTTGTTGAAGGTAAGTCAAACCAATTAGCACGTGCAGCCGCGCAGCAGGTAGCTAGTAATCCGGGTGGTGCTTATAACCCGTTATTTCTATACGGTGGAACAGGTTTAGGTAAAACGCATTTATTACATGCAGTTGGTAATGGTATTAAAGCGCAAAAACCTAATGCCAAAGTGATCTATATGCACTCTGAACGTTTTGTTCAGGACATGGTTAAAGCATTACAGAACAATGCCATTGAAGCGTTCAAAAATTATTACCGCAGTGTAGATGCATTATTGATTGATGACATTCAATTTTTTGCCAAGAAAGAACGTTCACAGGAAGAATTTTTTCATACTTTTAATGCCTTACTTGAAGGTAACCAACAGATTATTTTAACTTCAGATCGTTATCCAAAAGAGATTGATGGTGTTGAAGATAGATTGAAATCGCGTTTTGGTTGGGGTTTAACCATTGCCATTGAACCACCTGAATTGGAAACCCGTGTTGCAATCTTAATGCGTAAAGCTGTTGAAAGTAATATTCATTTACCTGATGAAGTGGCTTTCTTTATTGCCAAACGCTTACGTTCAAACGTACGAGAGCTAGAAGGGGCATTGAATCGAGTGATAGCCAATGCTAACTTTACGGGGCGTGCTATTAATATTGATTTTGTCCGTGAAGCATTACGTGACTTATTAGCGCTGCAAGAAAAGCTAGTTACTATTGATAATATTCAAAAAACAGTGGCAGAATATTATAAGATTAAAATCGCTGATTTGTTGTCGAAGCGTCGCAGTCGTTCTGTTGCCAGACCACGTCAAGTCGCGATGGCATTAGCCAAAGAATTGACCAATCATAGTTTACCGGAAATTGGTGATGCGTTTGGTGGCCGTGACCATACTACGGTATTACATGCTTGTCGTAAGATAGTGCAACTGAAAGAAGAAAATCACGATATTAAAGAAGATTACTCTAATTTGATTAGAACCCTATCGTCGTAAAAGCGTCGTAAAGAATCGTCGTAAAAAAGGTTATATTAAATGCAGTTTACAATTAATCGCGAAGCATTATTACGACCGCTACAATTAGTATCGGGTGCCTTGGGTAACCGTCCTACGTTACCGATTTTAGGTAATGTATTACTTGACGCTAAAGAAGGTAAATTATCGTTAACGGGTACTGATCTGGAAGTCGAATTAATTGGTCAAGTTAGTCTTGAAGGCGAGTATAGTGAAGGCCGTACAACCGTGCCAGCGAAAAAGTTTCTCGATATATGTCGAGGGTTACCTGATGGTGCACAAATTCAAGTCAATTATGCGAATGATCGTATTGTGGTGAAATCAGGACGTAGTCGCTTTTCTTTATCAACGTTACCTGCAACAGAGTTTCCAAATATTGAAGATTGGGATAACGATATTGAATTTGAACTGCTACAAGGTTCATTACGTCGATTGATTGATAATACCCAGTTCTCAATGGCAAGTCAGGATGTACGTTATTATCTTAACGGTATGCTGTTTGAAACTGAAGGTAATGTATTACGTACAGTGGCAACTGATGGTCACCGTCTGGCGGTGGCAAGTTGTCAACATGATGCTAACCTAGCACAGCAGCAAGTTATTGTACCGCGTAAAGGTGTGCTTGAGTTAGTACGCTTGTTAGATAGTGAAGAAGACATGGTTAAGATTCAATTGGGGAGTAATAACATACGTGCTATCACTAGTGGTTTTGTTTTTACCTGTAAATTGGTTGATGGTCGTTTTCCTGATTACCGTCGAGTATTACCAAAAAATGCCGATAAGATGTTAATATCGGGGCGTGAAGAATTGAAACAAGCCTTCTCGCGTGCCGCCATTTTATCGAATGAAAAATTCCGCGGTGTGCGTCTGAATATGAACCAAGGTTTACTTAAGATCACGGCAAATAATCCAGAGCAAGAAGAAGCTGAAGAGTTACTTGATGTTGAGTTTGGCTATGATGAGTTAGAGATTAGCTTTAATGTAAGTTATGTATTAGATGTATTAAATACGCTTAAATGTGACAAAGTTAAAATGTCATTATTAGATGCTAACAGCAGTGCCTTGATTGAAGATGAACAATCTGATCAAGCATTGTATGTTGTTATGCCAATGCGGTTATAATTTTAGATGGGACTGGTTAAGCTAAATATCACTGACTTTCGAAACATTAAACAAGTATCCATGCAACCGGGTGTGGGTGTTAATATTATTCTTGGTGAGAATGGCAGTGGTAAGTCAAGTGTACTTGAAGCGATTCATTACTTGGGGTTAGGGCGTTCTTTTCGTACCCACTTAACCAGTCGCGTTGTGAAACATGGCGAGAAGGATTTCACTTTATTCTCGCACTGTCAGCAACGATTAAACGATGAACAGATCACAACGATTGGGTTAAAGAAATCAAAAAACAGTGATACTGAACTAAAAATTGCTGGACAAAAAGCAGAGCGGTTAGCTGAATTACCCGGCATATTACCATTACAATTAATTCACCCTGAAAGTTTTACTTTACTTTCAAGTGGCCCTAAATTACGTCGACAATTTGTTGATTGGGGGGGATTCCACGTGGAACCTGAATTTTTTGCTACTTGGGCAAAGTTGACTCGATTATTAAAACAGCGAAATGCTATTTTAAAATCGGGAAAACGTTACGCTGAGCTAGCATATTGGGATAAGGAGTTTGCAGTTCAAGGGACGATTATTGCGCAGATGCGTGGTCGTTATCTTGAACAGCTTAATCCGATAATTAAATCTGCCTTGGCAGACTTCTTACCCGAGTATGAATTTGATATTCGCTACCATCAAGGATGGGATAGTGGTATCGAATTAGCTGAATTATTAAAACAAAATTTTATGCGCGATCAACAGTTAGGTTACACTAGCTTAGGTCCGCAAAAAGCGGATATCCGAATTAGAGCGAACGGAGTACCGGCACATGATATTTTATCAAGAGGTCAACTTAAATTGGCTGTGTGCGCAATGCGATTAAGTCAGGGACTTTTTTTAAGTCAGCATAGCAATAAGCGATGCACTTTTTTAATCGATGACTTTTCCTCAGAGCTTGATGACAGTAAACGGAAGTTGCTGGCGCAGTATCTGATTGAGAGTAAGGCTCAAGTATTTGTTACGGCTATTGAGAAAAGTCAGGTAACAGCTCTTTTAACAGAAAGCTGTAAAATGTTTCACGTGGAACATGGCAAATTAATTGAATTTTAAATATAAAGGCGCGAGAGCTAACTATGTCTGAAAATAATTACGACTCTTCAAGTATTAAAGTACTGAAAGGCTTGGACGCGGTGCGTAAGCGCCCCGGTATGTATATTGGTGATACTGATGATGGTTCAGGTTTGCACCACATGGTATTTGAGGTTGTAGATAACTCTATCGATGAAGCATTAGCGGGTCATTGTACTGATGTTGTAGTAACGATACACGAAGATGGTTCTGTATCTGTTAGTGATGACGGTCGTGGTATTCCGGTTGATATTCATGAAGAAGAGGGTGTTTCTGCTGCCGAAGTTATTTTAACGGTACTGCATGCCGGTGGTAAATTCGATGATAATTCATATAAAGTATCTGGTGGTTTACACGGTGTAGGTGTTTCTGTTGTAAATGCATTATCAGAAAAATTAGAATTAACCATTCATCGCCACGGTCATATCCATCAGCAAATTTATCGTCATGGTGAACCACAAGCGCCGATCGCTGTGATTGGTGATATTGATACAACGGGTACTGAATTACGCTTTTGGCCTAGTCATGAGACTTTCACCAATACATTATTTCATTATGATATTTTAGCAAAACGTTTACGTGAGTTATCTTTCCTAAATTCAGGTGTTTCAATTAAATTAATTGATGAACGTGAAGACGGAAAATCGGATCATTTCGTTTATGAAGGTGGTATTAAGGCATTTGTTGATTACTTAAACGTTAACAAAACACCAATCAACAAAGACGCATTTCACTTCTCTGTTGAACGTGAAGATGGAATTACTGTTGAAGTTGCTATGCAGTGGAACGATGGTTTCCAAGAAGGCATTTATTGCTTTACTAATAATATTCCACAACGCGATGGTGGTACTCACCTTGCAGGTTTCCGTGGTGCATTAACGCGTACGTTAAACAACTACATGGAAAAAGAAGGCTTCTTGAAAAAAGCCAAGTCGTCGACTGCTACTGGTGATGATGCCCGTGAAGGTCTAACTGCTGTTATTTCTGTTAAGGTACCTGATCCTAAGTTCTCTTCACAAACTAAAGATAAATTAGTGTCTTCAGAAGTTAAATCTGCTGTAGAACAAGCTATGGGTGAAAAGCTAGCTGAATACTTGCTAGAGAATCCGAAAGAAGCATCAACGGTTGTGACTAAAATTATCGATGCATCACGTGCGCGTGAAGCTGCACGTAAAGCACGTGAAATGACACGTCGTAAAGGTGCGTTAGATTTAGCTGGTCTGCCTGGTAAGCTTGCGGATTGTCAGGAAAAAGATCCTGCACTTTCTGAACTTTATATTGTGGAAGGTGACTCTGCTGGCGGTTCAGCCAAGCAGGGGCGTAATCGTAAAAACCAAGCAATTCTACCGTTGAAAGGTAAGATCTTAAACGTAGAAAAAGCACGTTTCGATAAAATGTTATCATCACAAGAAGTTGCAACATTAATTACTGCAATGGGTTGTGGTATTGGCCGTGATGAATATAACCCGGATAAAACGCGTTATCATCAAATCATTATCATGACCGATGCCGACGTCGATGGTTCACACATCCGTACGTTATTGCTGACTTTTTTCTTCCGTCAAATGCCCGAACTTATCGAGCGTGGTTACATTTATATTGCACAACCACCGCTTTATAAAATGAAAAAAGGTAAACAAGAACGCTATATCAAAGATGATGCAGACTTAACACAATACCTAACGACAATTGCACTCGACGGTGCTGGTCTATTTGTTAACTCTGATGCGCCAGCAATTCGAGGTGCGGCATTAGAAGATTTAGTAAATGGTTATCGTAAGATAGAAAGCTTAATGGGTAAACTAAACCGTAGCTTACCAAAAGTGTTTACTAATGAAATGATTTATCAATCAGTATTAACTGCTGAGATGTTAACTGATGAAGCGTCAACGACTGCATGGGCTGAAGAATTAGTGGCAACTCTGACGGCGAAAGAAGTGACGGGTACTTTGTATTCTGCACGTGTTGCACAAGATGAAGAAAGCCAATTATTCTATCCAGTATTATCTATCCGCCAACATGGTTTAGATACAAGCTATGACTTCACACCTGGTTTCTTTAATTCAAAAGAATACGCAACACTCACTGGTTTGGGGATCGCGAATTTACTTGAAGAAGGCGCTTATATTAAGCGTGGAGAGAAAAGTCGTGAAGTAACTAATTTTGTTGAAGCGCTAAACTGGTTAATGGCAGAATCAAAACGTGGTAGTTACATCCAACGCTATAAAGGTCTAGGTGAAATGAACCCTAGTCAGTTATGGGAAACAACCATGGATCCTGAAACGCGTCGTATGTTGCAAGTACGCATTGAAGATGCTGTTGCAGCCGATCAACTATTCACTACCTTAATGGGTGATCATGTTGAACCGCGTCGTGAGTTTATTGAAGAAAATGCATTAAAAGTAGCTAACTTAGATTTCTAAATTTCGCCATATTGAATGTATTAAAAAGGAGCCGTATGGCTCCTTTTTTTATATGTTTATTATTTTAAAGTATCTACAACCGCTGTTTATTGTAAGATTATCGGCTATGATTAAGCGGTTGCTGTACTGATCACGACAATTTCAGCGTAAGCTTTTTGTACTTCTTCGGCAATAATTTTGATCCCTCGCTGTACTGCATCATCTGGTTGCGAATAGTTCATGCGGATACATTCATCTGTATGACGCCATTCCTCATCGAGACCAGGAAAGAAATGATGACCCGATACGATGAGAACACCACGTGTTTTTAAACGCTCATATAGCTCTTGGCTACTGATCGGCAGGTCTTTGAACCATAACCATAAGAATATTGCGCCTTCCGGTTTATGGATTCGGAAACGTTCATCGGTAATATTTTCGTGCAGCCAAGTAACTGCTTGCTGTGCTTTGGCATAATAATAAGGTTTGATCACGTCTTCACTTAAGCTAATGATGTCACCAGACTCAACAAGATTTTGTGCCAGCATCGGCCCTAAGCTGCCGGGAGCTAAATTAATAATACCGCTTAAGTTTGAGATTGCGGAGATTACTTCTTCATTACCAATCACTATACCGCAACGAGTTCCGGGTAAGCCGAGTTTTGATAGACTCATACATAAAATAGTATTATCGTTATATATTGGTTCTACGGGTTCAAAAATGATATTTGGAAACGGTGTGCCGTAGGCATTATCGATCAGTAGGGGGATATTATGCTGTTTGGCCAGTGCATCAAGACGTTGCATTTCTTCATCGGTTAATACATTACCGGTTGGATTAGTTGGGCGTGATACACAGATTAAACCAATATCATCGGTAATATGGAGGTTGTCAAAATCAACGTGATATTTAAATAAACCACCATCGAGTAATTCAATCTTAGGTTTTACTGTCTCAAAGAAGTCATCAGTTAGTGCTGTGTCGGTATAACCTATGTATTCCGGAGCTAATGGAAATAGTACCTTCTTTTTCTTATTACCGGAAAAATCACCTGCGAACAAGTTGAATAGGTAGAAGAAGGCATTTTGACTGCCATTAGTTAGGGCTATGTTTTTATCGGTTAATTCCCAGCCGTAAGTCTTATTTAATAATGTAGCAAGTGCTGTGGTGAAACTGTTCTTTCCTTGTGGACCATCGTAGTTAGACATTGCTGCAACCAGATCGCCACTGCTTAATAATTGTTGTGCTTCACTGTTAAAGCGCTCCAGCATCTCAGGAATTTGAGCAGGGTTACCACCACCGAGCATGATGACATCATCACCGCTGCGAATACCTTCATTTAGATCATGCATTAGCTGCGTGATCCCTGAGAATTGAGTAAATCTTTGACCAAACAATGAGAATTCCATATCAGCACTTCTTGTAATTATTTAAAGGGTAAACAACCAACATAGCTGAACTTGACGCGGTTGTCGATAGTACGAGAGAGGCAAATTTATTTTTCTTACTGGTAATGTTTCACGTGAAACCAAAGGGTTTTAGTTGCATCTATTTAACAATGTTCCACGTGGAACATCACCTAGAAAGGGCTATTTTCGTCGTTGCTTATAGCCAAAAGTACTGAATAATAAAGTTGTAATAACAAAAAAAACTGTCTACTAATTATGTATTTATTGTCCGCGACAGATAAGGTAAGGTTGAACTCCATGATTACAATAATAGCCTTTTAAGAGGCATGAAGAGCTTATTCCTATGCAAAGAAATTTGTTATCAGAACGTATTGAAACACTAATAGATCATCTTTCTTATGGTATTTATGAACGCCGAGATGCCATAAGATTATGTTTATTAGCAGCCTTAAGTGGTGAAAGTGTTTTTTTATTAGGACCTCCAGGTATTGCTAAAAGTTTGATTGCTAAACGAATGATTGAAATTTTTGAAGATGAAAGTTACTTCGAATATTTAATGACACGTTTTTCAACCCCCGAAGAGATCTTTGGCCCATTATCAATCAAGGCGCTAAAAGATGAAGGTAAATATGTACGCCTCACTAAAGGTTACTTACCTGAAGCTGAAGTGGTGTTTCTTGATGAAATCTGGAAAGCGGGACCTGCGATCTTAAATACCTTATTAACCGTGATTAATGAGCGTACATTTCATAATGGAATCGAACATCAAAAAGTACCTATGCGGGTTATTGTTTCTGCGTCGAATGAATTACCGAGTGCTGATTCTGGTTTAGAAGCTCTTTATGACCGTATGTTATTACGTCTATATTTAGAGCCTATTCAAGATAAGCGCAATTTCAAAGCGATGTTAATTCAGAAACCATTACGCCAAGTAAACGATAAGATTATAAAAGTGAGCAATGATGAGTTTGAGCTTTGGCAGCAAGAAATAAATCAAGTACGTCTGAGTGAGCATTGTTTTGAGATAATTTATGAGCTGAAGTTATTTTTAGAGCAACGTAATACCAGTGGCGAGATGATTGCTGAACCGGTTTATGTCTCTGACCGTCGTTGGAAGAAATCGATGCGTTTGTTGCAAGCCTGTGCTTATTTTAATGGTCGTGATGAAGTAACTGAAACCGATTTATTTGTTCTTAAAGATTGTATTTGGCATGATCTAGAATCGCGCGATGTTATTATCGAAGCCACTCACCAATTTGCTAGTAAGCGTTTCTGTGACCAAGATGAAGTGAATTCTGCATTAGCGAGTATCAAGAGTCGATTGGTTAAACTTGATGCTGAGTTCATTGATCGCTTTGCTACTCGCTTAACTTCTGACGTGCTATTAACAAAATTACGTTATAAATTAGATCGTGAATTTGTGCGCACATCGAGTCTGAATGGTATCCCTAGTTTATGTAAGATTGCATTACTTGGTGAATATGATGTATTAGAGCAGGGCTCACAAGAAACTGCAAAATGGGTACATGTTGGTTTGGATGATTTCCAAAAACAAATAAAAACAGGTTCTTGTTTAGTGAAAGGCTATGTGAATGATCACCGTAACGATGTGTGGTTAAACTTTTCTGTGGATGCTAATCAGCATTTACAGATCCAAAACTTTGCCAATAAGAGTATTCCGGTTGCTGTTATTGTCTCGGATGCTGCGCTGAATATAGACGAAAACTGGTTACAACCCCTAGCTGAGATAGATAAAGAGATCTTGGTGATCGCGGATAAGTTAAAGAAAAGCCAGCGAGAGTTTAGCTTAACTAACCATAATATTTTTGTCAGTGATGACTTTATGGATGATGTTGCGACGAGTCTTGGTTCATTATCATTAGAGTTGAATAATTTAGTACAGCATAAAGCATCACTATTAGATCGTTTGAATGCCATTGCACGTTTGTTTGAACAAGGCTAACTGGTATGGCTAAGCCTTATAATAAAAACCCTGCTATTCGACAATTAGTTGATGATGCCTTGTTAGATATTACAGCTAATAATCGAGTAACCAGTGATATCAAACTAGCTTACATCAATGATTGGAAGCAGCAGGTCACGATCTTATTAGCGGATATGTCATTGCCTGTTGGTTTGAGCAATGAGATTCATTTGTGTGATACGGCAAGACTATTGAGTCCGAGTAACTTTAGAAATAAAGTTGAAGGTATTCTGAGTAAGATAAAAGCCGACTCGTCATTTTATCAAACTGGATTAACTATCTATCAGCAAAATAGGATTATGCCGGATGATGTGTTCTTTGCCGTTTTTTTAGATGGCTGGCAGCAAGCAATTGAGTTAATGATGAATCAAGAACAAAGCCGTTTAATCGAAGAAAAACGGGAACAGTTATTGATCGAATTAGCCGATCGTGAAGAAACTATCGAACAATTAGAAGGTGTTCTCGATAGTGATTTACTGTGTAATGGTGAGCGTTTATGGGATCTTGCTAAAGGTAAGTTGACCCATTTAGATACCAAGCTACTACAACGTTATGCTGTTAATTTACGTAAGAACAAAGAAGTCAAACAAATTGCCTCTGAGCTCGGACGCATGGCACTTGCACACATTAATCCGGAAGAAACGCCAAACAGTTATGAAACCTGGGTATTAGATAATAGCTATCAAGATAATGTTCCAGATGATATGCAAGGCGTTACCTACAGTGATGAGATCTCACGGATGCTGCAAACCGAAGCGGTTAACTTAACGTTTCCAGAGTTAGAGATCATCTTTTATAAACGCTATGTAGAGCGCCACTTATTGACTTATCAGTATCAAGGCGCGCTGCAACAGTATAAAAAAGTAACCCAGTATCGTGATATTTCTGATGCTAATGAGCAAACCGGCGGGCCTTTTATTATCTGTGTTGATAGTTCAACATCGATGCAAGGCTTTCCTGAACTAACGGCTAAATCAATTTGTTATGCGCTATTGCAGATTGCATTTGAACAACGGCGTCAATGTTACTTGATGATGTTTTCAAATGAGGTTATCACGTTTCCGGTTACCCAAAGTACCAGTCTATCAACTATGCTAACGTTCTTGTCATCAAGCTTTCGTGGTGGCACTGACCTACAACCCGTGATTGAAAAATCATTAGACTTGATGAGTTCTGCACAATTTAAAAATGCGGATACTTTAGTCATTTCTGATTTTATAGCACAAAAATTACCAAGCCATATAGCAGATAAAATTAGAACGATTAAGATAGAACAAAATCGTTATCATGCTATTTCATTATCCCCTCAAGGTAATCCTGAATTAATGAACGTGTTTGATCATGTTTGGCGTTATTCTGCGGGTTTAACAGGGCGGTTGAAGAAAGTAAAATAATAGATGTTCCACGTGGAACACATGGTAGCGGTTATTGTGTCATGAATGTTTACGTTGAAAAGAGAATAGATAATAAAAAGCCAACATCATTGATGCTGGCTTTTTTATACATAAAACTAATTTTAATTAACAGTTATTTCTGTAATACAGAAATATCGGCTACATTTAAAAATTGGTTACGCAGTGTATTTAGTAATGTTAAGCGGTTAATTTTAAGTGCTTCATCATCAGCCATTACCATTACGTTGTCGAAGAATGTATCTACAACATCACGTAGTTCTGATAATTCTGTTAATGCTTGTTGGTAATCACCGGCCGCAAATAACGGCGCAAGTAATTCAACTTTAGCATCAACTGCAGAAGCCAATGCTTTTTCAGCATCTTCTTGAAGCAGTGATGCATCAACAGCTGAGTTTAGCTTACCTTCAAATTTAGCGAGGATATTACCTACACGTTTGTTCGCTGCAGCTAATGTTGCAGAAGCATCTAAACTGCGGAAGTGATTAACAGCCTTAACACGCTTATCAAAATCAGCAGGTTTAGTTGGGCGACGAGCTAGTACTGCTTGAATTACATCAACACTGATACCTGCATCTCTGTACCAAGCAGGGAAACGACCAAGTACGAATGCCACAACATCTGTTGATACGTTTTCGTTTGATAGTTTGTCACCGAATAGATCTTTCGCTGTATCTACTAAGTCAACTAGATCTAACGGTAAGTCTTTTTCGATAATTATACGTAATGTACCAATCGCAGCACGACGAAGTGCGAACGGGTCTTTATCACCTTTAGGGATTTGACCAATACCGAAAATACCAACTAATGTATCTAACTTATCAGCCAGTGCTACTGCACAAGCAACCAATGATTCAGGTAGACGGTCACCAGCATAACGAGGCATATACTGCTCGTTTAGTGCTACAGCTACTTCTTCTGCTTCACCGTCGTTACGCGCATAGTGCATGCCCATAACACCTTGCACGTCAGGAAATTCTACAACCATGTCTGACATTAAGTCAGCTTTAGCGAGTAGACCTGCACGTTGTGCATGCTCTGTATTGGCTGATATTTTACCTGCAATAGCAGCCGCTAAATCAGCAATACGTTGTGATTTTTCTTTTAACGTACCCAGTT
Organism: Moritella viscosa; assembly: GCF_900120065.1. Taxonomy (NCBI): domain Bacteria; kingdom Pseudomonadati; phylum Pseudomonadota; class Gammaproteobacteria; order Alteromonadales; family Moritellaceae; genus Moritella; species Moritella viscosa. The sequence continues at coordinate 19,759 of NZ_FPLG01000094.1, read as the reverse complement.
GTTTTTGGAATAAAACAGTTTCTAGATCAGCAAGACGACTTTCTAATGACCGTTTCTTATCTGTGTTAAAGAAGAATTCAGCATCAGCTAGGCGAGGGCGTACAACTTTTTCATTACCTTCAATTACTTGTCTAACATCTTTACTGATGATGTTTGAAACAAAGATAAATTTAGGTAAAAGCTCACCGTCTGTGCTTAACATTGGGAAGTACTTTTGGTTGTCTTTCATCGTGTAGATCAAAGCTTCCGCCGGTACGTCGAGGTAACGTTCTTCAAAGTTACCCACTAATGTTACTGGCCATTCTACTAAAGACGTTACTTCTTCGAGTAGGTCTTCTTCGATTTCAGCAACACCGCCGTGCTCGTTTGCCGCCGCAATGACTTGTTTACGAATTACATCTTTACGACGTTCGTAATCAACCATTACCATTCCGTGGTCTTCAAGCAAATCTGCATAATTGTCAGCGTGTGGTAATTCGAAATCACCTTTACCTAGGAAACGGTGACCACGAATAGTTCGTGCCGCTTTAATACCTAAGATTTCGCCTTCAAGGGCTTCTGCACCAAATAACATCGTAATTGTATGTACAGGGCGAATGAATTGAATTGGGCTTGAACCCCAACGCATCGGCTTGCTAACAGGCAGCTTAGCTAAAGATGTCGCAACCATGTCAGCGATAAGCGCTTGTGTTGGTTGGCCTTTTACTTCTGATTTATGAAGTAGCCATTCGCCTTTGTCTGTTTTAATTCGACCAGCTTGCTCAATAGTAATACCATTACCACGTGCCCAACCTTGCGCCGCTTTCGTTGCATTTCCGTCGGCATCAAATGCAACAGAAATCGCAGGACCGCGTTTTTCAATTACTTTGTCAGCTTGAGAGTCTGCAAGCGCTGTTACTGTTAATGCTAAACGACGTGGTGCTGCCATCCAGTTAACGTCAGCAAATTCTAAACCTGCTTTGTCTAGCTCAGCTTGGAAGTTTGCCGCAAATGCTTCTGCTAATGTGCGTAACGATTTTGGTGGTAATTCTTCAGTACCAATCTCGATTAATAAATTTTCAGTTGCCATGCTACTTCCTATTTGTCTTTTTTACATAGCGGGAAGCCAAGCGCTTCACGAGATGCGTAATACGCTTCAGCAACACCTTTAGAAAGGGTGCGGATACGTAAAATATAGCGTTGACGCTCAGTCACAGAGATTGCATGACGTGCATCTAGCATATTAAATGCGTGGCCAGCATCAAGAATACGTTCGTATGCTGGTAGCGGTAGTGGCACTTCTAAATCCAATAGCTTTTGCGCTTCTTTTTCACTTTCATCAAAGAGAGTAAATAGGAAATCAACATTTGCATGCTCGAAGTTGTAAGTAGACTGCTCAACTTCATTTTGGTGGAAAATATCACCATACTTAACAGTGCCTAGAGGACCGTCTGTCCACACTAGGTCATATACACTGTCTACTTCTTGGATGTACATCGCAAGACGTTCAAGACCGTAAGTCATTTCGCCTGTAACCGGTTTACATTCAAGACCACCAACTGCTTGGAAGTATGTAAACTGTGATACTTCCATACCGTTTAGCCAGATTTCCCAACCTAGACCCCAGGCACCCAATGTTGGGTTTTCCCAGTTGTCTTCAACGAATCGGATGTCGTGAACCAATGGATCAAGACCAACTTCTTTCAGCGAGTCCAAGTATAATTCTTGGATATTAGCTGGAGATGGTTTAAGCACTACTTGAAACTGGTAGTAGTGTTGTAAACGGTTTGGATTTTCACCATAACGGCCATCAGTTGGACGACGCGATGGTTGAACGTAAGCATAAGCCATTGGCTCTGGACCTAATGAGCGTAAAAACGTCATTGGGTGAGAGGTGCCGGCACCTACTTCCATATCGAATGGTTGCACAATCGCACAACCTTGACGAGCCCAGTAATCCTGCAGTGCTAGGATCAGCCCTTGAAAGGTTTTAACATTATATTTTGACATGATATCTGCACAATAAAGCAAAGAAATAATCATTAAAGTATACCTGCTGCGCAGATATGAATATAGGATAAATTACAATTTTTCGCATTATTAGTGTGGTTTTTTCAGGTATTTGAGCTAGGTTAGCAAGGGGTCGGCAGAAAACCTGGCTAGGGATAAGAGCTGGCGCGAATATGCAGTGTTGATATTCGCGTATATAGAGTGGCTAATTTACACCTTTTTTGATCAGGTATTGATACGGTAGGCGCTCTGTCTGGCTAGCCACTAGGGTGTGATCCATAAACTGGCAGAAACTGGGGATATCACGTACTGTCGCAGGGTCATCTGCAAGTATTAATAATGTTTGACCATACTCAAGTTTCCTCACCGTTTTCCTTACCATCATTACAGGTTCTGGACAGCGTAAACCAAGGGCATCGAGTTCATGTTCAGGATCGGAAAATAATGGATTCATCAGGCTTTCTCTATGTGGTAAATATACGTAAATAGACTAATATTAATGAGTGATTACAATTATATATTGGTAAATCATCATGTATGTTGTTAACTTGTTAATAATCGCGCGATATTAATTTTGCGCTGTTAAGTAACCATCAACAAGGAGTGTGTATGTTACTACAAGCCAGTGGCAGACTAAAAGTATATTCTTCAATCGCTTTTTTTGCTTTATTAATCATGCTTATGGAAGTGCCTATTGCTGATACAGGTACTTGGCTAGGGGTGCTGAGTATTGTTGGGATCGCTGTTTGGGTGGAATTAAGTGATTATTTTGTTGAAGAAGATAAAGTAGAAAAAGCCAAACAAGACGATGATAAAAAATAAATTCACAGAGGGCGATCGCCCTCTGTCTTGTAATCTAACTCGTAATTTCCCTCCTTGTAATGGTAAAACTGTGATTGTTATCTAAGCTTAACTCTACTACCTGTTTATTGGAGTTAACTATGAAAGGCAACAGTAAGGTTATCGCGACCCTTAATGGGTTATTACATAATGAATTAGCAGCAATTGATCAATATTTCACTCACTCTCGAATGTATCAGGATTGGGGGTTAGAAAAATTATATGAACGGATCAGTCATGAAATGGAAGAAGAAATTACGCATGCTGATGCGCTCATTAAACGTATTCTATTTCTTGAAGGACGGCCGAATTTAAAAGATCGCCGGGATTTATTAATTGGCAGTGATGTGACGAGTATGCTGACTAATGATCTGGTATTGGAAATGGAAGTTGTTGGTGGATTACGTGCTGGTATTAAAGTGTGCGAGGAAGAAGGTGATTATCAAACCCGGGAAGTATTGTTGCCATTACTGGCTGATACTGAAGAAGATCATGTTTACTGGTTAGAGCAACAGTTAGGGTTGATTAAAAAAATCAGTTTATCTAATTATATCCAGTCGCATATGGGCTCTTAATTCTTATCGTATTACCACATTTATCGTTCAGGAGGCGGTTATGCAAGGAAATACAAATATCATCATGTTATTAAATAAGGCGCTAGGTTGTAAGCTGGTTGCGATCAATCAATATTTTTTACATGCCAGAATGTATAAAAATTGGGGCTTAGAGGGATTGGATAAAGCGGACTACAAACAGTCTATTTTAAAAATGAAGCAGGCAGATAAACTTATTAATCGTATTTTATTTTTGCAAGGGTTGCCGAATTTACAAGACTTAGGTCGGTTAGCTATCGGTGAAGAGGCTGCTGAAATGATTCAACTGAATATTGAGCTGGAGTTGAGTATTCGGGTGGTACTACAAACCTTGATTGAAGAATGCGAAAAAAGTAATGATTTTGTCAGTCGTGATATAGCCACTGAAATCTTAGAAGAAGTTGAAGAACAAATTGACTGGATCGAGAGTCAGCAATACCTGATCGGTCATGAGGGCTTAGACAACTATTTACAATCTCAATGTAGTTAGGCAACCTGTGGCTGTTGTTGTGCTTGCTTGAGCAGAGTTTGGTTTAATACCTTTTTTGCACATTGACAACACTTGCCACATTGACTACCAATACCAAGCTCAGTACTTAATTCTTTCATTGTTGTAGCACCTTCATCAATACTTTTTATCAGCTGTTTATCGGTAATACCGTGACAAATACATACGTACATAAATAACTATTCTTGGCTGGATTTACGCCGATGTTAATATGAATGCGAATGATTATCAAGCCGCTAGACCGCAAAAACTTTGGCTTTCACCATGTCTCTATATTGTTTTGGTGCCATATCAAAGTGTTGCTGGAATTTTTTTTTGAAATAATATGCATCACGAAAACCAACTTGTTCTGCTACATCGCAGATCGTTAAGCCAAAATCCCGTAATAGCACCTGTGCGGTCTCTAATCTCAGTGTTAACAGAAACTGATTTGGGGTTTGTCCCACTTGTTCTTTGAAGCGGCGATTGAAGGTGCGTAGCGGTAACTGACAAACATCGGCGATCATTTGATTGGTAATGCTATTTGCCATGTTTCGTTGCATCCAATCTTGTGCGAGGGCAATCGACTCATCAAACTGTACTTGGCCACCAACTTGGTAGAAAGGCTGTTGTTGAGTACGTGATATTTCATGGGAAAAATGATTTTCAATCACACTAGCGATCTTTTTTCCAAACATTTCATTAATTAAAAATAGCATCATTTCTGATTGTGAGTTAATACTACCCGCACAATATAAGCCATTCGCGGCAGTGATAGAGGCTTGACGATTGAGTTTTACTTGTGGGTATTGTTGACTAAATTGATCGTAAAAATACCAGTGTGTTGTGGCTGGTAATCCATCAAGTAATCCGGCTTCAGCCAACCAACAAACACCTGTGCCAGTTGATAGTATTTTTGCACCGCTATTATACTGCTGACGTAACCAAGGTAATATTTCTGGGTGTTTAATGATTGAAACTAATGGATTTCCCCACATTGGTGGAAATATGACTAAATCAAACTCTTGCTCACAGGTAAAGGTCAAGTCGGGTTGTAAACGAAGTCCGGCTGTCAGAGGCTTAGCGGTTAAGCTGCTAGAAATTAATTTTATTTCTAGTGGGTCTTGATGCTGGGTTTTTCTATCGCGCAAGCGTGATGCACCCGATAACATTTCTGCTGCTAAGGAAATACCAGTAACTAACGCTTTATCATAAAGTACAAACCCAATTTTCATATCAAACTCCAATTCTGTAGCAATCTAAACTTAGTATATCTATTTATTTATTACATTGTGTCCGATCTTTATAGGTAAATAGTCTGCGTTGGCACATTTGTCAGGGCTAATGGCATGGATGAAAGTGAATTGTTAGTATAACTTGCTAGACTATCTAGCAATAGCTGAGATTCGAATGAGATGTATTAAAATGGCGAAATTACCGTTAATAGTTGGTTTAGGTGGGATGAATGCAGCAGGACGTAGTTCTGGTTTCCATAGTTATAAGCGTTTAGTGTGCGATGCCTTGCCTGATGATGTAATGGCTAGTACTTGGCAAGACTTAGCCCAACGCATGGGGTTAGATACTCGCGATATAAATACTGACATTATTGGCCAAATTAAAGCCGGTACGTTAGTGCGTCATGCGACTACATTTAATCCAAAAGCGGTACCTTTCCAGCGAAAATATAAGTTCTCACCAGCAGGAGAACCAATTAAGTTTCAGTTAAAAAAATCAAAGCTACCTCATACTATTCCTGTTAATTGGGTACTTAATGACGTTGATAATAAAACAGTTGAAGTGACCGTTGAAGGTGATTTTGAGGCGTTAATTTATGACACCATTACTTACCCAGTATCAAGTGCCGGTAATATTCCAACGGGCTTTGATTTAGATAAATTATACAATTCGCGATCGCATCCTCGCGGTTTAAAACTAACGGTTTATGGTGCCTCTGATGCACTTAATTCATTAGGTGTTGATTGGGATGATATTCTCAAATTAATTAATCCTGATGAAGTATCTGTCTATGCGGGAAGTGCACTTGGTCAAGTCGATGAAAATTCATTTGGTGGTATGCTTTCAGCTTATTTTAAAGGCGGTCGCGTTAGTACCAAAATGATGGCCATGGCACTAGCTGAAATGCCAGCAGATTTCATTAATAGTTATGTGATCAATAGTGCTGGTACTACTGGCACCAACATGGGGGCTTGCGCGAGTTTCTTATATAACTTGCGTCAAGGTATGCTAGACATTCAGTCAGGTAAATCAAAAGTTGTTATCGTTGGCAACGCTGAAGCACCTGTTGAAACTGGGGTTATGGAAGGTTTTCGTGTGATGGGCGCGTTAGCTGAAGATGATCAGTTAAAAGCATTAGATAACAGTGATTTTGTTGATAATCGCCGCGCTTGTCGTCCATTCTCATCCAACGCTGGGTTTACGATGGCTGAATCGGCACAATTTGTGGTGTTGATGGATGATGAACTTGCATTAGAGTTAGGTGTGTCTATTTATGGTTCTGTTGCCGATGTGTTTGTTAATGCTGATGCCAATAAGAAATCCATTTCAGCGCCAGGAATTGGTAACTATGTGACCGTGGCTAAAGCAACCGCATTAGCGAAAGCTATTTTAGGTGAATCAGGCTTACAGCATACTTTTGTGCAAGCGCATGGTACTGGAACGCCACAAAACCGGGTGACAGAAAGCCATATTTTAAATGAAGTCGCGGCAAGTTTTAATATTAAGAAGTGGCCTGTTACCGCAATTAAATCTTATGTCGGTCATTCAATGGGAGCTGCGGCTGGAGATCAACTTATGGCGTCGTTGGGTGTGTGGCAACACGGCTGGATCCCAGGGATTAAAACGATTGATCATATTGCCGATGACGTACATCAAGAAAACCTGCACATCTTAACTGATCACCAGTTTGTTGGTGATAAAGGTCAAGAGATGAAAGCGGTAATCTTAAATGCAAAAGGTTTTGGCGGTAATAATGCCAGTGGTTTAGTATTATCACCAGAGCAGACATTAACAATGCTGGAAATTAAATACGGAACATCAGTAGTAAGCGCTTACAAAGAACGCAATGTCCTGATTAAACAACGAGCTGTTGATAATGATACAAAGGCATGCCTAGGCGAAGAAAAAATCCGTTATGCATTTGGTAATGCGGTTATTGATGAAAGTGGTGTGAATATCACTACTAACGAAGTGCGTTTACAGGGCTTTGCAAACGCAATTAAGTTAGCTCAAAATAATCCGTATCACGAATATAGCTAATGCGTTGATGAACCTTGCACGTTAACTACGTGCAAGGTTATTTTAAATACGATTCATTTCATCTGCCATCACTTGTAACTCTTCGGTAATTTCTGCGATCTGTTTCAACTTCTGAATTAATAATAATATATGTTTATGATCATCATTTTCATAGCGTTTGAGTAACTCCTCTAGTTCACAAATATAAAAATTATCGTCATTAACTGGCGATAAAATAGTATTTTTTGTTTGCTTTAACGCGAGGGTAATCATTTGTTCCACTAAGCGTAAATCTTGCTGTAATTCCGCATCAATAATTTTATTTCTGTGTACGCCTAATGCCGACAGTGCCGATAGCATGGCATGATTACGACGGGCTATATCATACACATGATTGAGTTTATGGCGTTTATCGCTGGGTTCAACCTGCATGTCTTTCCAAGACGCGGTCAAATGGCTATCAGCTACATAGGCTTTACGGCGTGAAACTCGATATGGTAATTCATTGTTTTTCCCCGAAACATATTGATTGATGATCTCATGAAAGTAAGCCTGATTAGCGGTTATCGCTTCGACTAAATACTTAGGGAATTGCTTATATTGCCAGTTGGGTAGGACTAGCTTGGCCAGTAGATAAGCAATACTACAACCGGTTAAGGTATCAATGATACGTGGGATGGTTACCACAAAACCTTGTTGGTACAGTACGTTAAATGCCAGTAATACTAACAAGGTAATATAGGTAACCGCACGACTGTAATTTTGACGTAAATAATAAAAGAATAGAAATGCTGATATTGCCAATAAGAATAGTTGGCTGCGCTCAGTTGGAAACAGGTATAATAGAATAGCACCGATGATGATGCCCATTAGCGTACCTGAAATACGTTGTTTTAATTTAACTCGAGTTGCACTGTAACTGGGTTGTAGGACAAATAGAGTGGTTAACACCACCCAATATCCATGTAGTTCAGAGGCGAAAATAATCCCTATCCCTAATGCTATGCCGATGGTTAAGCGGATCGCATGGCGAAATACTGGGCTGGATAAGTGCAATGCGTCACCTAACCTTTGTTTTATCGATAGGCGTTCACGTGGTGCCATAACTAAGAATTCATGCTCACTTGTGGGCTCGCTGTTAATTAATAGCTCATCAGCCTTGCGTAAATTACGAAATAATAATTTCAGTGGACCAAAGAGCTGCCATTGCACAGATTTTTCTAATGTCAGTAATTCTTGTTTTAAAATAGCGAGTGACCAAGTCAAGCCGTGATCGTGTACATAAGTCTGCTTGTATAGTGTTGCGTTACCGCGTTGAGTACAGGCGGTAGCAAGTTGCTTTAATACTTGCTCAAAACCATGGATGATCAAATCATTATTTAAATTACGTTTTAGTGAATCATAATGAAAATGGCTAGATGTCATTTTTTCATGCAATTCTTGGGCTTCTTGATAGAGGTGGATCAAGTGTTGAAGTTCATGGGATAGGTTTTCACTATCCATATGATAATCAATGTTGGTACGACATGCTGACATGGCATTGACGATATTAATATTTAACGTTGATAAGGTATGACGAATGGTTTTATGATCATGCTTTGTCTGCGAGAAAAATTTGGCTTTTTCTTGTTGGTATAAACCTAATGAAAAATAAACCTCAGCCAATTGTTCTCTGATGGGGTTATATAGAGTCACCTTAAGTAATACTGTCGAGATAATAAAATACCAAGCCGCACCAGCAATGAGGAGTAAAGAGTAAGGATTAAATTCGACTTCAGTTGCGAGTATAGTGGCAGATTCAGCATCATGGCTTAACCCTAACATAGTGTAAACCGCAATCATCAAGGTTGCAAAACTGATGGTTACATAGCGTTTACCTAAGGAACCGAGAATGATAATCGAAAAACTAAATAGGCAGCTGCCAATTAAAAATAACAATGGGTAAGGGAACAGTTGGCTTACTAATAATGATGATAAAGTAAAACAAAAAAGCGTCAATAAGCTATTAATAATGCGCTTTTTGATACTGTCATCACCTTCTGAAATTACCGCAGCGACAATACCGAGAACGGCGGTAACTGAGAGTTCAGAGAGTTCAAGAATGTACCCCGGAATCAATAAGGTTATCGATGCTAAAAATGCTTTTAGCGCAATAAAAAAATTACTGTTGGCGGTTAAATAAGTCAGTTTTCGCCATGGCTGTAGCATGCGTGATGAGTCCCTTATAAAAATTTTACTGTGCTGCTTTAATGGCATTGACGAGTTGTACTACTGCCGCTTGATTGCTAATGCTTTTATCATAAATAAAATTACTGATAACCCGTGTTATTGCTGATTGTACATAGGTTGTTGTTGCCATTGCCTGAGAAAAAGTCGGTACTAGTGTGTTGTCTCGGGTTGCTTGTTGGTAGTCTTGATATGCTTGCTGCGTACAGGCATTAAAATTACCCTTATCAGTGGTATCTATTATCGGTAATGAACCTTTTTTGACGTTAAAGTCACGCTGTAATTCCGGTGTTAATATGATACTTGCTAGGGTGTTTTGCGCTTTCTTTACTTCTGATGATACACTTTTTAATTTAAAAAAAGCAAAACTATCAATGTTATAGCTAAATATACCTTCAGTGCCAGGGAAGGGAATACAGCGGATTTTGGTATTTAATTTCTGCTTTTCTTGGAGTAGTTTACCTGCTACCCAATCCCCCATTATTTGCATTGCTGCTTGGTCTTCAATTAAGAGTTTAGTGGATTGTTCCCAAGTTCGATTTTTGGCATTTGCGTCGATGAATAACGATATAGTGCGTAATTTAGCAAAGGCTCGGATCATTGCCGGTGATGCTAATACTTGTGGGTTAAGTTCGACAAAAGCCTGTTTATATTGCTCTGCGCCTAAAATTGATAAACTGATCGACTCAAATAAAATTGCATCAGCCCAAGGCTCAGATGTATGAGCTATCGGTAAGTAACCAGCGGCTTCAAGCTGTGGTAATACTGTGATTAGCTCCGCGAGATCACGAGGAATTGCAATACTTGCTTTGTTAAAAATTGTTTCATTGAACCATAACCAATTAATACGATGAATATTAATCGGTACTGCCACATAATGTCCTTGGTATTTCATCACTGGCTTAATAAATTCTGGGAGCTTAGCATCCCATTGTTCTTGTTTAGCAATGTCGTCTAATGAGGTTAGGAACCCCAGTTTTGCCCATTCTTGAATATTATGGCCTTTGATTAACGCTGCCGTCGGTGGATTACCTGATACAGCCCGAGAACGTAATACCGTTAAGGCTGTATTACCACCGCCGCCTTTAATGGCAAAGTCGAGCCAGGTATTGTCGGTTTCTTCGACTTTACTTTGTAGCTCACTGAGCGCATCTAGTTCACCACCAGATGTCCACCAATGTAATACTTCTACTTGGCTTGCTGTTACAGGAGAAGTGAATAATACACTCAGTAGTATAAAGAGTCGTTGGATGCGATTACTGATGATGGTGCTCATTATTATATCCGTGATGATGGTTTGTGCGGGAGTCGTAAGATCACTTTTAATCCTGAATTTTCTCGATTGTGTAAGGTGAGTGTACCGCCATGGGCACTCGCTATACTGCGAGCAATACTTAAACCTAACCCTGAGCCATCGCTATCTTGAGCTATACGTGTATAAGGTGTAAAAATGTCCTCTAACATATCTTCTGGAATACCGGGGCCTGAATCAATCATACAAATGACGATGTGCTCTTGCTGTTGTTCGACGATAAGGTGTAAGAACCCTCCATATTTTATCCCATTTTCAACCAAGTTAGTTAAGCAGCGTTTTATAGCAAGGGGTTTTCCATGATAGTGAATGTTTACTTGTGGGAATGAAAAGGTAACTTTTTCTGTGCAGCTATTATGATGTTCTGTGATCTCATACAGTAATTCTTGGATATCAATAGGTGCACTGTTTTCGTGAATGTCGGTATCTTTCACACATTGTAATGCGCCTTTAACCATCATTTCTAATTGGTCGAGATCATTATTGAATTTCGCTGTTTTTACATCATCATTAAGTAACTCTGCACGTAAGCGTAATCGCGTTATCGGGGTTTTCAAATCGTGAGAAATGGACCGAAATAACCGTTCTCGATCGTCAATATAACGTTTTATTCGCAAGTGCATACGGTTAAATGCTTTAGTGGCAATCACTAATTCTGATGCGCCTTTTTCTTCAAGTAGAGGTTGATCTAAATCTTGACTTAATGTCGCTGCTGCGGCCGCCAGTTTTTTAAGTGGTTTGGTTTGCCAGCGCACTAGTATGTAGATCATCCACATTAAATTAGCGGTAATAAGAAAGATGAAAAACAATTGATCATTACTTACTAATTTATCATTAAGGGATACATAAGGTGCTGGTAGCAATGCGGCGATATATAGCCATTCATCAGGTGCGAACATCATTTGTATCACTAACACGGGGGGATTTAGCGGTTCTAGCGTGAGTGAGTAGTGTGCCCAAGAACGGGGTAATTCAGATAACAGAGTATCGTTGTTTAATACGTGTAAAGTTTTGGGGTGAGAAAACTCTGTTTTAATGACGATATTATTACCCAGTTTATCACCGAGCACACGATGAAATTCATCGAGTACGACACGTTTCATTTCACTGTTGGCTACGGGATCGATATTAATTTCGACTTCATTTAATGATACAAAATAGCGGCTTCCACCAAAATCGCGTAACTGTTCTAATACGATATGACGATATTGCAAGGGTAAGGAATTGAAGAAGGTCGCGGTTGAGGCTATATTTTGAGCCATGCTTTCCGCGGTATTTTTTAATCCTTCGAGTTCTTTATCTTTACTAAAATTATACCAAATACTGGTTGAAATTAACTGCGCGGTGGCGATTGATAACAGTGTCAGTAATAACATTCTAGAGACTAAAGAGCTGGGTAGCTGGCGGTAAATATACTCTTTAATCGTCATAAGAGACTTCGGTGATCAATACATAACCACGTCCGCGGATGGTTTTAATTAAGGTCGGACTTTTACTATTATCCCCTAGTTTTTGACGTAATCGACTCAGTTGTATATCGATGCCTCGTTCAAGGGGTAGTGCTTCTCGACCACGAGTCGCATCCGAAAGAGCATCACGACTTAGTACTTGATTTGGGTTTGTCACAAACAGTTTTAGCATATTGAATTCACTGCCTGACAGTTCTGTTGTACTGCTATTATGTTGATTAATTAATTGGCGTGTTAATGTATCAAGCTTCCAATGAGCAAACATAAAATAGCGGCCTTGGGTTGGCTTGGTGTAACTTGAACGGCGCAATAAGGCTTTGATTCTAGCCAGCAATTCTCGAGGACTAAAAGGTTTTGCCATGTAATCATCTGCGCCAATTTCTAAGCCGACAATGCGATCAGCTTCATCTGAATTAGCCGTTAACATGATGATCGGTACTTGTGATGTGCGGCGGATTTTTTGGCACAAGGTAAAACCATCATCACCTGGCATCATTACATCTAAGACAATCAGATCGGGCGTATTGGTGGCTAAGACGCGTTGCATTTCTTTGCCTTCACCGGCTGTCAGCACTGAAAATCCAGCTTGATCGAGATATTCACTGAGTAATTCTTTGATCTCAACGTCATCGTCAACTACTAATATTTGCTTTTTTGTGCTCATGCCCAGTCCATTATTTACATTGCGTAATGTGTATTGAACAGCTTGGAGGGGAAAATTTCAAGAAGAACATTTTAAGAAGAACATAAAAAAGCCAACTATCGTCATAGTTGGCTTGATATAGACTAACTAACCGTATGATGTATACCGTTGTTTTTAGTCTTCGATACGCTCAAAGATAGTCGCGATACCTTGACCAAGACCGATGCACATAGTCGCTAGACCATATTTACCACCTTGAACTTCAAGTTCGTTAACAAGCGTAGTCGAGATACGTGAACCTGAACAACCTAGAGGGTGACCTAATGAGATTGCACCACCGTTAAGGTTAATCTTTGTTTCAACAACATCTTCTAAGCCAAGGTCTTTAACACAAGGCAAAGATTGCGCTGCGAATGCTTCGTTTAATTCGAATACATCGATATCGTCAATGGTTAAACCTGCACGCTTAAGTGCTTTCTTTGTTGCTGGAACTGGACCGTAACCCATGATTGATGGATCACAACCTGCAACAGCCATAGATACAACGCGAGCGCGAGGCTTAAGACCTAGTTCTTTGGCTTTGTCTGCAGACATAAGTAACATTGCAGAAGCACCATCTGATAATGCAGATGAGGTACCTGCTGTTACTGTACCGTTTACAGGATCAAATACTGGACGTAAATTACCTAGGCTTTCCATTGATGTTTCTGGACGAATCACTTCATCAAAATCATACAATTTTAAAACGCCATCAGCATCGTGACCTTCAATTGGTAGAATTTCACGTTTGAAACGACCTGATTCTGTCGCTGCTTGTGCTAACTTGTGAGAACGAACTGCAAATGCATCCTGTTGCTCACGTGTAATGCCGTGTAATTTACCTAGCATTTCAGCTGTTAGCCCCATCATACCCGCTGCTTTAGCAGTGGATTTAGCAAGGCCAACGTGGAAATCAACACCGTGGTTCATTGGTACATGACCCATATGCTCAACACCACCAATGATCATCACGTCGCCGTCGCCCATTGCGATAGCACGTGTAGCATCATGGATAGCTTGCATCGATGAACCACATAGGCGGTTAACGGTTGTTGCACCTGCTGTGATTGGGATACCAGCAAGTAATGAAGCATTACGGGCGATATTGAAACCTTGTTCTAGTGTTTGCTGAACACAGCCCCAATAAACATCTTCGATGTCATTTGGATCTACTTCAGGGTTACGGTCAAGCAAGCCTTTCATTAATTTTGCAGATAGATCTTCAGCACGAACGTGACGGAATGCACCGGCTTTAGAACGACCCATAGGTGTACGTAGACAATCGACTACAACTACATCTCTCATTTTATTATCCTCGTTCGTGTCTTAGTAAAAAGTTTTGCCGTCAGCTGCGCGTTGACGCAAGCCATCAGTTACTTGGTAAAGTGGTCCTAAATCAGCAAATGAATCTGCTAATTCAATGTATTTATCTAGACCCATAGTATCTAAGTAACGGAATACACCACCACGGAATGGAGGGAAGCCAATACCATAGATAAGTGCCATATCAGCATCGCCTGGAGTAGCAACAATACCTTCTTCAAGACAACGAACAACTTCGTTAATCATTGGGATCATACAGCGAGCGATAATGTCATCTTTCGAGAAATCTGCTTTTTCGCTTGCAACTTCAGCAAGCAGCTCATAGCTTTTTGCATCCGGTGTTTTTTGTACGCGACCACGACGGTCTTTAGCGTAAGAGTAGAAACCAACACCATTCTTCTGTCCATAACGCGTTGCTTCAAACATCACATCGATAGAATCTTTACCCGTTTTAGCCATACGCTCTGGGAAACCGCTAGCCATAACTGCTGCTGCATGGTGACCTGTATCGATACCAACAACGTCGAGTAAGTATGCAGGACCCATTGGCCAACCGAACTCTTTTTCCATTACTTTATCTACGGCAACAAAATCTGCGCCATCAGCGATAAGTTTTGAGAAACCGAAGAAGTATGGGAATAGTACGCGGTTAACGAAGAAACCAGGACAGTCGTTTACAACGATAGGCGTTTTACCCATTTTTGCTGCGTAAGCAACGGTTGTCGCAATTGTTTCATCAGATGATTTCTCACCACGAATGATTTCTACAAGTGGCATTTTGTGTACTGGGTTGAAGAAGTGCATACCACAGAACTGTTCTGGGCGTTTTAAGCTCTTCGCTAGTACGTTAATTGGAATCGTCGACGTATTTGAAGTGATGACTGTGTCTGCACTTACGTTATCTTCCAATTCAGCTAATACAGCCGCTTTAATTTTTGGATTTTCAACAACCGCTTCTACGATAATGTCAGCTTCATCAACTGAGTTATAGCTTAGTGTTGGTGTGATTGATGAAATAACTTTAGCCAGTTTAGTACCGTCAATACGGCCACGCTTAAGTTGCGTTGTTAATAAACCAGACGCTGTTGCCATACCGAGGTCAAGCGCTGCATCATTGATGTCTTTCATGATAACAGGCGTGCCTTTAACCGCTGATTGGTAAGCGATGCCGCCACCCATGATACCAGCGCCAAGTACAGCTGCTTTATTGGTTGC
Organism: Moritella viscosa; assembly: GCF_900120065.1. NCBI lineage: Bacteria > Pseudomonadati > Pseudomonadota > Gammaproteobacteria > Alteromonadales > Moritellaceae > Moritella > Moritella viscosa. Next base: position 4,368 of record NZ_FPLG01000094.1, on the reverse strand, counting down.
CTTACCTGCTTTTGCTGCTTTTTTCGCGCCCGCTTTTAGTGCTTGGTCACTTAAAAATAAGCCAACTAATGCTTGTGCAGCATCTGTTTTAGCAAGTTTAATGAATGTTGCAGCTTCAACACCAAGTGCACCTGTACGGTCCATGCTTGCTGCTGCTTCAACTGTTTTAACTGCAGCTGTCGGAGCTGGGTAATGTTTACCCGCTTTCGCGTATACCATGCCAAGTGCAGTAGAGAAGCTCATTGTTGCTTCTATTTTATTTAAACCTAATGGTGCTTGTTTTTGCGCACGACGTGATTGCCAGTCAAGTTTTCCTGCAATCGCATCTTTAACCATTGATAGTGCTGCATCACGTAACTTTTCAGGTGCTACAACCGCATCTACTGTGCCAAATTTAAGGGCCGCAGGTGCTTTATAATCTTTACCTGTTGTGATCCATTCCACAGCATTATCAGCACCGATTAGACGTGGCAAACGAACTGTACCGCCGAAACCTGGCATGATACCTAATTTAGTCTCAGGTAAACCGATACGTGCTGTGGTGTCTGCTACACGGAAGTCTGTTGCAAGAATTGCTTCACAACCACCGCCAAGTGCATGACCGTTTACTGCTGAGATTGTTGGATATGGCAGGTCTTCAATGGCATTGAATACTGCATTTGCTTGTTCCAACCAACCTAATAATTCAGCGTCAGGTAGTTTAAAGAGTTCAAGGAATTCAGTGATATCAGCGCCAACGATGAATGCACCTTTACCTGATGTTTGAATTAATCCTTTAATGTCTGAATTAGTCTGTAATACTTTTACAGCTTCAGTTAATGCTTGTAATGTTGCTTGATCAAATTTATTAACTGGGCCTTTCGCGTCATATTTTAATTCTGCGATGCCATCTTCTAATAGAGTGACCGAGAGTTGTTCGGCTTGGTAAATCATTACGTTTCTCCTTGCTAAAGCGATGGTGATCATCAGCTCCGTTTGCTATTTACCAGCTATGTAGGGCACTGGTTGATCTCATTCTGTCGATAATCTAACAATATTTCAACACTTATTTTAAACGACTGTTTAAATTATTGTTAAAGGCGTTATGTTAATCTAATCACTAAGTAGTATAGTTGTTGATGGGATAGAGAGGGTGACAATACTCGTAAAATAAGTTATTTGTCTTTCAAGTTAGCGCTAGGTACTTAGTTTAAGTTTATGTTTAGTGGTTAATTCTTTGGTTTGTTTGTTGCGTAGTTTTATCTTCCTTAAACAGTTCGGCTTACAACTGTTTTTAATTGTTAGATGTTTGTTGATGAATGTTTAATAAAAAAAAATTGACCATTGCTTAACTTTTAAAATTTGTGATCCTGAACCTGCTATTATCAACAGACATATAACAGTAGAATAGCGATGAGTATCTCACCTGCACCAAATACACAGGATTTAAATGACAGCGAATAGCCCTTATTTTGTTTTAGAACAGGCTTATGAATATACTGAAGAAATAAAAAAAAGCCGTTTTATTACTTATCTAGCACCAACCAAAGGACGTCAAATAGCCGAACAATTTGTTCGGACAATCAAAGCACAACATCCTGATGCGCGTCATCATTGCTGGGCATTTGTTGCTGGACGCCCCAGTGACGGGCAGCAATATGGCTTTAGTGATGACGGTGAACCTTCTGGTACCGCGGGAAAGCCTATTCTTCATTGTTTAATGGGGAGTGACGTAGGGGAAATGACCGCGGTTGTTGTGCGTTACTATGGTGGGATTAAATTAGGCACGGGAGGATTAGCTCGTGCATATGCAGGCGGTGTACAACAAGTATTAAAATTGATTGATCCTATTGAATGCTTTATATATACAGAACTGAATTTAACTTGTGATTATGCTCAAATAGCCGCAATAGAACGCTTATTTTCAGTATATAATGGTAAATTAAAACATGCCGAATATGGTGAACAAGTAATAATGCAGCTTGATGTTGATGCAAGGCATGTGAAAGCGTTTATTATTGCGGTTAAAAACAAAACGAATGGCCAAGTTAATGTCAAAGTGGTCGATTAATATTTAGGGATAAAAATAATAATGCAATTCAGGGCAATTTTAAGAATTGTTGGGATATTAGTTACCATCTTTAGTGTAACCATGATATTCCCTGCACTGATCGCCGCAATATATAAGGATGGTGGTGGTCTAGTCTTCATTAATTCGTTTGCTTTCTGTGTCACGTTAGGCAGTATCGTATGGTACCAAAACCGCAATTATAAAAAAGAATTAAAAGCCAAAGATGGTTTCCTGATTGTAGTTTTGTTTTGGACGGTACTGGGGAGTGTTGGTGCGTTACCCTTTATTCTTTCCGAGCAACCAGATCTCAGTGTCGCTGGTGCATTCTTTGAATCTTTCTCTGGTTTAACGACAACAGGTGCAACCGTTATTGTTGGACTCGATGAATTACCTAAAGCATTGCTGTTTTATCGCCAGTTTTTACAATGGTTAGGTGGTATGGGTATTATTGTACTTGCTGTTGCTGTATTACCTGTTTTAGGTATAGGCGGTATGCAGCTTTATCGTGCTGAGACCCCTGGCCCAGTCAAAGATTCTAAGATGACCCCCCGTATTGCTGAAACAGCAAAAGCACTTTGGTATATTTATTTATGCCTTACAGTTTTTTGCGCAATGGCGTTTTGGTTGGCTGGGATGACTATTTTTGATGCCATTGCGCATAGCTTTTCGACTATTGCAATCGGTGGTTTTTCTACACACGATAGTAGTATGGGGCATTTTGATAGTTCGATTATTAATATGATCACTGTGGTGTTCTTAATTATTGCGGGGATGAATTTCTCACTGCATTTTGCCGCATTCTCAATTAAGGGTTTTAAACCGGGCACCTACTTACATGATCCGGAATTACGTACATTCTTATTTGTACAACTTGTACTTGTGGCTATTTGCTTCTTTATTCTCTTGTCTAAAGGTGTTTATGAGTCCCCTGAAATGGCATTAGACAAAGCTGTTTTTCAGGCCGTTTCAATTTCAACTACTGCTGGGTTTACAACGACAAGTTTCCAAGATTGGCCATTGTTCTTACCTGTACTGCTTGTATTTTCGAGTTTCATTGGTGGCTGTGCCGGTTCTACTGGTGGTGGTATGAAAGTGGTTCGTATCCTATTGCTTTATTTGCAAGGTATGCGTGAAATGAAACGCTTAGTACATCCTCGTGCCGTATATAAGATTAAATTAGGCAAAAAAGTATTACCCGATCGTGTTATTGATGCGGTTTGGGGATTTTTCTCTGCTTATGCCTTGGTTTTTGTTATTTGTATGTTGGCATTGATCGCGACGGGTATGGATGAGCTATCGGCTTTTTCTGCTGTGGTTGCAACATTAAATAACTTAGGGCCAGGACTTGGACAAGTTGCAGTACATTTTGGTGATGTTAATGACAGTGCAAAATGGATATTAGTTGTCGCTATGTTGTTTGGTCGTTTAGAAGTCTTTACCTTATTAATTTTATTTACTCCAGCTTTCTGGCGTAGTTAAGTGGAATCATATAAATGAAAAAAATGTTAGTACTGTATTCTACCGTTGATGGTCAAACCTTAAAGATAATTAAAGCTATCGAGGAGTCTATTGCCGATAAGTATCATTGTGAAGTTATGAGCCTTGAAGAATGCCAGCATCTTGATATGGCTATTTTTGATAAAGTCGTTATTGGTGGCTCTGTACGTTATGGTCATTTGAATAAAAAGCTCTATCAATTTGTTGCAGCGCATAAAGAAGAGCTTGAAGTAAAAGAAAATAGTTTTTTCTGTGTAAATTTAACCGCAAGAAAAGCTGAAAAGAATACCCCTGAAACGAATGCATATATGCAGGCATTTTTAGAAAAGTCGAATTGGGTACCCAAACAGCAAGCAGTATTTGCAGGCGCATTGTTATATTCAAAATATAATTGGTGGCAAACACTTATTATCCAGTTGATTATGAAAATAACTGGAGGTAGTACTGATACAACGAAAGATATTGAGTTTACTGATTGGGCTAAAGTGAAGTCGTTTGCGAAAACCTTATAGATTCGTTTACTTATATAGCGATACATTGACGTTCAGCGTTAAATTTAACCTGTGGTCGTTGGTTAATTGTTCATGTAATAGTATTTGTAATTCCTGACGTTGAAATGCTTGCCTATCAAATTGTTTTATCTATAATAGCGGCCACTGACACGGCAAACGTCGCTCAGTAAGGTGTTTAGAATCGACTTCGGTTACTTTTTAAGCGTCCTGAATAAAGCATAAATATGTGCTTGACTTCAAATCCGGTTTGCGTAGAATACGCAGCCTGACTACGACGAAAGACGTCAATGCCAATGCTCTTTAACAATT
>NZ_FPLG01000066.1:0-5178 GCF_900120065.1 Moritella viscosa | reverse complement strand
TATTGCAGTCGTATTAATGTCAGTATTTCAGAGTTTCGGACCAAATGAGAGTTCAAGTAATCAATTGGATTACAGTTCATTTGTGCAACAAGTTAGAAATAAACAGGTTAACGAAGTTAAGATCAACGGACGTACTATCCGTGGTGTTAGCCAAGGTGGACAAAAGTTTGTTACTTTCTTACCAGCGGAAGATCCACAGCTATTAAATGACCTGTTAAACAATAACGTTAAAGTATTTGGTGAGCCTGAAGAAGAGGCAAGTTTATTGACTTCTATCTTCATCTCTTGGTTCCCAATGCTATTACTGATCGGTGTTTGGGTATTCTTCATGCGTCAAATGCAAGGTGGCGGCGGTAAAGGCGCTATGTCATTTGGCAAAAGTAAAGCACGCTTGATGAGTGAAGACCAAATTAAAACGACGTTTGCTGATGTTGCAGGTTGTGATGAAGCAAAAGAAGAAGTTGCTGAATTGGTTGATTACTTAAAAGATCCAAGTCGCTTCCAGAAACTTGGTGGTAAAATCCCAACCGGTATCTTATTAGTTGGTTCACCAGGTACAGGTAAAACATTACTTGCTAAGGCGATTGCGGGTGAAGCAAAAGTACCATTTTTCACTATTTCAGGTTCTGACTTCGTTGAAATGTTTGTTGGTGTTGGTGCATCTCGAGTGCGTGACATGTTCGAACAAGCGAAGAAATCATCACCGTGTATCATCTTTATTGATGAAATCGATGCCGTAGGCCGTAAGCGTGGTTCTGGTATGGGCGGTGGTCATGATGAACGTGAGCAAACGCTTAACCAAATGCTGGTTGAAATGGATGGCTTTGAAGGTAATGAAGGTATCATTGTTATTGCTGCGACGAACCGTCCAGACGTACTTGATCCTGCGCTATTACGTCCAGGCCGTTTTGATCGCCAAGTAACGGTTGGTCTTCCTGATATCCGTGGTCGTGAACAAATCTTAAAAGTACATATGCGTAAAGTGCCTATTAACGATGACGTTGAAATCGTACTTATTGCACGTGGTACTCCTGGTTTCTCTGGTGCTGAGCTTGCTAACCTTGTTAACGAAGCTGCACTATTTGCAGCACGTACGAATAAACGTACTGTATCGATGGCAGAATTTGAAAAAGCCAAAGATAAAATCTTAATGGGTGCTGAACGTAAGAGCATGGTAATGAGCGAAGAAGAGAAAGTGATGACTGCGTACCATGAAGCTGGTCACGCAATCATTGGTCGCTTAGTACCGGATCATGATCCTGTTTATAAAGTAAGTATCATTCCACGTGGTCGTGCACTGGGTGTAACTATGTACTTACCTGAACAAGATCGTGTTAGTCATTCAAAACGTCATTTAGAAAGCATGATCTCAAGCCTTTACGGTGGTCGTATTGCTGAAGAAATCATCTTTGGTAAAGACAGTGTATCAACGGGCGCATCAAATGATATTGAACGCGCAACGGATATCTCTCGTAAAATGGTTACGCAATGGGGTCTATCTGAAAAATTAGGTCCGATGAAGTTTGCTGACGAACAAGGTGAAGTTTTCCTTGGTGGTGGTGGTACTCAGGCTGCAAGTATGTCTGATGAGACGGCTAAACTGATTGATGATGAAATTCGTTATTTGGTTGAAAGTAACTATAAACGTTCGCATCAGCTGTTGACGGATAATATGGATATTCTTCATTCAATGAAAGATGCATTGATGAAGTATGAAACCATTGATGCCAAGCAAATTGATGATCTAATGGCACGTGTTGAAGTACGTGCTCCAGCGGACTGGGGCGAAAGCTACGGTACCATTGATAGCGACAGCACTAAAGATGCTAAAAAAGAAACTAAAATAGATAATGAAGAAGATAGCGAAACAGAAAGTGATAAAAAAGATACAGAATAAGCCTCGCTTACTCAGTATTACTTTATAGCTATTAATTCATGATAGAATAAACCTCGAGTGTAACTCGGGGTTTTTTTTTAGGGAATAGAACGATAATGCAGTTAAACTTAGCGGCCAATAGCAGTCGTGTTAAAATACTCGATCTTAGTCAACCAGTAGTCATGGGCATTTTAAATGTTACGCCGGACTCGTTTTCTGATGGTGGTCAGTATTACGCTTTAGATGCAGCCTTTAAACAAGCACAAAAGATGGTCGATGATGGCGCTAAGATCATTGATATTGGCGGTGAATCTACACGTCCAGGTGCTAGAGCTGTTAGTTTAGAAGAAGAACTTGCACGTGTTATTCCTATTATTAAACGCATATCAACACAGCTCGATGTTGTTATCTCTATCGATACCAGTAAAGCGCAAGTGATGCGGGAAGCCATTGCTGCGGGAGCGCACATTATTAACGATGTGAGAGCTCTGCAGGAAGAGGGGGCGTTGCAAGCAGCAGCAGAGCTAGGCGTGCCTGTATGCCTCATGCATATGCAAGGTAAACCTAGTACAATGCAAGACGCACCATCTTATCAAGATGTAACTGCAGAAGTGATCGCGTTTTTACAACTGCGAATCGAAGACTGTTGTAACGCAGGCATTAAGCGTGAAAATATTATTCTCGACCCTGGCTTTGGTTTTGGTAAAACGTTAGAGCAGAATTATCAATTACTCGCTGATACACCGCTATTCCATCAATTTGATTTACCTATTTTGATTGGTGTTTCACGAAAGTCGATGATAGGTAATTTATTGCAATGTGATGAGTCTCAGCGATTAGCGGGTAGCCTTGCATGTGCAAACAGTGCCGCTACAGATGGCGCACATATATTTCGTGTGCATGATGTACGAGAGACTACTGATACTTTGGCGATTGTCGCTCAGCTAAAAAAACATCGTGTGCGCTAATAAAATAACGAACGCTATATACAGCATATAGTTTTTCATTTTAAAAATAGAATATGGTTAAGTGTATAGCTGGACCAAAAATAAAAAATATTAGGGATTAAATATGTCAAGAAAGTATTTTGGTACCGACGGTATTCGTGGTCTTGTAGGTGTAGCGCCTATCACACCTGAGTTTGCACTTAAATTGGGTTGGGCTGCAGGTAAGGTACTTGCAAAACAGGGGACAAGAAAAGTCCTAATCGGTAAAGATACCCGTATTTCTGGTTATATGCTGGAATGTGCTTTAGAAGCAGGTTTGTCTGCTGCGGGACTTGACGTCGCCTTTATGGGGCCAATGCCAACACCAGCTGTAGCCTATTTAACACGCACATTCCGTGCCGAAGCAGGTATTGTGATTAGTGCATCACACAATCCATATCACGATAACGGTATTAAGTTCTTCTCTGCAAACGGTACTAAGCTACCGGATGATGTTGAACTGGCGATTGAAGCGCAATTAGAAAAAGAATTAACCTGCGTTGAGTCGGCTGAATTAGGTAAAGCTGTACGTATTGATGATGCAGCGGGTCGTTATATTGAATACTGTAAAAGTACTTTCCCGTCTCGCGCTAGTTTGAAGGGACTGAAAATTGTGCTCGATTGTGCGCATGGTGCCACTTACCATATCGCACCAAACGTATTTAAAGAATTAGGCGCAGAGATCATTACTATCGGTGTTGAGCCTAATGGTTTGAATATTAATGATGGTTGTGGCGCAACGGCGCCTGAAGCATTGGCTGCACGTGTACTTGCTGAAAAAGCTGATCTTGGTGTTGCTTATGATGGTGATGGCGATCGTCTGATGATGGTTGATCATACTGGTTATGTAATTGATGGTGATGAAGTTCTTTATATTATTGCACGTGATGCTCTACGTAACGGCGTATTAAAAGGTGGTGTCGTAGGTACATTAATGGCGAATATGGGCTTAGAGCTAGCACTTAAGTCTCTGGGGATTCCATTTGCACGTAGTGCGGTTGGAGATCGCTATGTTGTCGAAATGATGCTTGAAAAAGGCTGGCGAATAGGTGGTGAAAATTCAGGTCATATTATTTCTCTGGATCACACCACAACAGGTGACGGTATTGTATCAAGCCTATTAGTATTAGCGGCATTGGTGAATAGTGGATTAACGCTGAAAGAATTACGCTCTGGAATGAGTAAATTCCCACAAGTATTAGTGAATGTTCGCTTTAGCGGTGATTCAGACCCACTATTAGCGGAATCTGTGCAACAGTCTGTAGCAGATGTTGAACAGGAACTCGCTGATCGGGGTCGTGTGTTGTTACGTAAATCAGGTACTGAGCCACTTATCCGTGTGATGGTTGAAGGTGAAGACGAAACGCATGTATTAGCGCTAGCCAATAAAATTGCAGATGCCGTTAAAGCCACGTTTTAAACCAGCGTAAGTCGGTAATTTAAGACGTTTTAGTATACGGCAACTGGTGTTGTTTTGTGCTAAATCCTTTTATTCATTGTTTTTTTAATAATCAGCTTGCAACTAAGGTGGAGGTTAGATAATATCTCCTCCGCTTTACCACTTAACATTATTTAGTTATAAAATGGCTAATGTTATTTAAGTGTCCCTTACCTCGGGTAAGGATGTTCGATAAAGCTATATTAAACCTTTTGAGATTTAGGTATTAAAATGTACGAAGTTATTATTGTTATTTACTTAATTGTTGCACTTGCAATCATTGGATTCGTTCTAATGCAGCAAGGCAAAGGCGCTGATATGGGTGCTAGCTTTGGTTCTGGTGGTTCAAATACTGTATTTGGTGCTGGCGGTTCAGGTAACTTTTTAACTCGCGCTACAGCAGTACTTGCGATTGCATTTTTTGCGCTGAGCTTAGTGTTAGGTAATTTATCTACACAGTCTACAACTGATGTGATTTTAGATGCAGAGAAACCTGCAATCACAAGTGATGTTCCAGTAGCGCCTGTAAGCAATAGCGACGTACCTCAATAAAAGAATAAGCCGTGGTGGTGAAATTGGTAGACACGCCAGCTTGAGGGGCTGGTGTCCGAAAGGACGTGCGGGTTCAAGTCCCGCCCACGGCACCAAATAAAAAAACCTTAGTAGTTAATACTAAGGTTTTTTTTTGCCTGTGTTTTAATAAAGATAGAGTTAAATCGTTATTTTTACTCATATATACGCTTTATTTAAAAATAATTTAGGCCTATTGATTACTACAGTTAAGTCGTTTCACTATTTAAGTGAATTTGGCCTTGCTTATTATGGTTGCAATAGCCTATAATCAGCGCAGTAAGATTGTTGTCGCGGGATGGAGCAGT
>NZ_FPLG01000014.1:0-2137 GCF_900120065.1 Moritella viscosa | reverse complement strand
AAGTTACACAGTAAAAATTTTAGTAATCAAAATCAGGAAATATTATTAGGTTGTTCCATATTAAATCGCTTCACTCATCTCGGGATGCCCAATAGCTACCGAGTTGCCTGATCACATTCAAAGACAAGTGAGATTGAGTGTTGCAACAAAGCCTATCAACACTGGTAAAGTATAAGGGGCAAATTGCCAATTATTTTAAAGGTAGAAAAAACTCTGGTTTTGTCGAAGGGTTGAATAATAAGATAAAAGTGATGAAACGTAGATGTTATGGCGTAAGCTCTGTTAAATCATATTTTCAGCGACTGTGGTTGGATCTAAATGGGTATCATAAGTATGGATTTTAACTAACCACACTAACGGGAGAAGAGCCACCCACCTTTCATTTTGATCCACTAAACTCGCAGTTTGCGACAGAACCGATTCCAGAGCTATGCAACAAAGCCGCCCCAAACTGTTCAGTGGGTTTGAACCATGCCCATTTTTCTTAATATGTGGTATCTGGATAATACCAAATACCACTTTATGTCGCGTATATTAAATAAATAATCAAAAGTCGTAACCTAGGTGGAATCATGAATTTATACAACTTACAAAAAATAATTTCGGTAACTTTATGTGTGTTTATCAGCTATTCATCACAGGCTTTTTCTGAAAGCTTAACAAACAAAATTGATTTGTATGAAGCGGCATCAACCAGTGCTTACGTTCCTACATTGGATACAATTAAACTAATTACTGCGGATGGAGAATTAAACCGAGAGTTAAAAAACTTCATGCTTAAAAAGCGAGATTCAACAACACTGAAAGGTAAAAAAATCGCTATCTTAGCAACTGATGGTGTCGAGGAACTGGAAATTTTGGTGCCACTAAATTATTTAAAGGAAAGTGGTGCAGAGGTATTTGTTGTGTCTCCGAAGAAGCCTAACTTCCCGGATACGTTTGGCGTGAAAATGCCAGAAATACGCAGCACTCATATTATGACTGTGCGTCTAATGGAAAATTCAGGCTGGATCAAAATAGACAAGTTTCTTGAAGACGTCTCTGTAGAGGACTTCGATGGATTAGTTCTCCCCGGAGGATCCTGGAACCCAGATTTTTTGCGCACCAATACAAATGCTCATACATTACTACAAGCTTTTGTTGAAACCAATAAACCACTGGCTTCACTTTGTCATGGACCACTAATTCTGGTAAATGCTGGACTTCTTAAAGGCCGAAAAGTCACAGGTTATTGGTCGATTATGAAGGACCTAGAAAATGCTGGAGCTACTGTAATTGATCAACCATTGGTCACTGATGGACAGCTTTTAACCAGCCGGTTCCCCTATGACTTGCCTCGATTAATGAACGCCTTCACGGAACATTTAATTAGATAGACAAATTAGGGCTTTGTTGCAGCGCTCAAATAATCATCAATTAGGCAATATCAGTAAGGTCGGTTATTATTTTAATCGACCTTTCACACCAGTATAATTTAACAAATTCCTTACAAATACAATCTGACTAAACAGCATCACTTTAAGAAGCATACTTACCGACAAAGTAATTATTCAGATTATAACAAATCCCTCAAAAACAGAGGTCGGATTGATGATTTGTTGAGCGCTGCTACAAAGCCGCATTTCGGTGCTCAACATTTGAGCTCTTCAACAAAACCGTTTTATAACGGCTAATTTAGAATTTTACTCGTAACAAGGCTTATTCCGTAATGAAAGATATGCCAGACTCATACAATAATAACTTGGAGGCTTAATTTTGTGCTGTATATTGGCTAATCAAAATCCAGAAATTCACCGCTTTATTTCCCGCTCTATTCGTATGGGAGGTCACTCAACAAGTGTAAGGCTAGAAGCAAAATTCTGGGTCATCCTTGACTCTGTTGCCGAGAATCAGGCTATGAGGGTGCCACAGCTTTTATCCCGAATATATGATGAAGCATTGGAAATTAATGGAGATGTTCCTAATTTCGCTTCTCTGCTCCGCTGTGCATGTATACTCTATCTGGAAAAGCCGCAAAAGGTTACTGAAGTGGCATAACTAACTTGGGTTGTGTCGCAAAGTTGACTAAGTAAACCAACGTGTTGATAATGTTTCGATATTCGAAGAGGCATTATGATAGGCTTTGTAGCAGCGCTCA
>NZ_FPLG01000012.1:0-66876 GCF_900120065.1 Moritella viscosa | reverse complement strand
TGGGAATAAGTTACACAGTAGAAATTTTAGTAATCAAAATCAGGAAATATTATTAGGTTGTTCCATATTAAATCGCTTCACTCATCTCGGGATGCCCAATAGCTACCGAGTTGCCTGATCACATTCAAAGACAAGTGAGATTGAGTGTTGCAACAAAGCCGACAGAACCTGATAAAGTGCTTAGTTAACATCCACTTAATACCCAATAGTGAGTACTAAAAATCACCATTTATTGACCCTATTGACCTAAAATAAAAATAAATAGGCAATTAAATTATCAATTCAATAGCGCTATTATCGGTGAACACTTGTAAACCCAATAGGTTAAAAACAAGCGTTTAGCGGCAGGTTCTATAAATAGTATGTAAAATACATGTAAAAAACTTGCTAATTGAATAATTATCAACTAGAACTAATACTCAAACCAGCGTTCTGGTCTGACCTCTGACTTTGCTATTTAGTTGCTTAATGAAAGGAGAAAATCATGGCAACCACAATTTCACTATTAGCCTTAGTGGCAATATTTGGTACATTATCTTACCAAAGAGCATCATTAGCTGCTTTTACCGGTGCGTTTTTTGTTGCACTTGCAGCCGTTTCATATTTCGGTGATGTGCCATTAGCTATTTGGATAATAACAGCTGTAATTGCGATACCATTAAATATAACCAGTATTCGTCAAGGCTATTTAACAGCGCCTATTTTAAAAGGCTTTCGTAAAATCATGCCTGAAATGTCTCAAACAGAGACTGAAGCATTAGAAGCCGGTACAACTTGGTGGGATGCAGACCTATTCAGCGGTAAGCCAAATTGGGAAAAACTGCACAATGTGCCAGCGCCAGCGTTAACAGCTGAAGAGCGAGCTTTCCTTGACGGTCCCGTTGAAGAAGCATGTCGCATGGCTGATGAGTTTGACATCACGCATAATCGTGCCGACTTACCTCCAGAATTATGGGAATTCCTTAAGACTAAAGGTTTCTTCGCCATGATCATCAAGAAAAAATACGGTGGTCTAGAATTTTCTGCATTAGCACAATCAATGGTACTACAAAAATTAACTGGCTCAAGCGCAGTAATGGCGAGCACAGTTGGTGTACCGAACTCATTAGGGCCTGGTGAACTATTACAGCACTATGGTACTAAAGAGCAACAAGATTACTACCTTCCACGTCTTGCGGTTGGTGATGAAATTCCATGTTTCGCACTAACAAGCCCTGAAGCCGGTTCTGATGCAGGTGCAATCCCTGATTTCGGTATCGTATGTAAAGGCGAATTCGAAGGTAAAGAAGTTCTCGGTATGAAACTGACTTGGAACAAACGTTATATTACTTTAGCACCTGTTGCGACTGTACTTGGTCTTGCGATTAAACTGCGCGACCCAGACGGCCTACTTGGTGATAAAGAAGACATCGGTATTACTTGTGCACTTATCCCTACGGATATCCCAGGTGTTGAAACTGGTCGTCGTCACTTCCCACTTAACTTACCGTTCCAAAATGGTCCAACTAAAGGTAACGAAGTATTCGTACCATTAGATTATATTATTGGTGGTCCGGAAATGGCTGGTCAAGGCTGGCGTATGCTGGTTGAATGTCTATCTGTTGGTCGTGGTATTACCCTACCTTCATGTTCTGCTGGTGCAGTTAAGCTAGCAGCAGTAGGCATGGGGTCTTACACTGCTATCCGTCGTCAATTTAAAGTTGCGATTGGTAAAATGGAAGGCATCGAAGAGCCGCTAGCACGTATCGGTGGTAATGCTTACCTTATGGGCGCAGCATCAACGCTAACGACAAGTGCTATTGATTTAGGTGAGAAACCATCAGTAATCACTGCGATTATTAAAATGCATTTAACCGACCGCGCACAAAAATGTGCGATCGATGCAATGGACATTTCAGGTGGTAAAGGTATCTGTCTTGGTCCAAACAACATGGCAGGTCGTGGTTACCAAGCAGCTCCAGTTGCAATTACGGTTGAAGGTGCAAACATTCTGACTCGTAACCTGATCATTTATGGTCAAGGTGCAATCCGTTGTCATCCGTTCGTATTACCAGAACTAAATGCAGCAGCACTTGAAGATCATAAGAAAGGTCTACAAGATTTTGATGCAGCTTTATTCGGTCATATCGGCTTTGCAATGTCTAACTTCTTCCGTTCATTTGTAATGGGTATTACCAACGGTAAAGGTTCTGCAGCACCATTTAAAGATGAAACTGCACAATACTACCAGCAGATGAACCGTTTAAGTGCCAACTTAGCCTTCCTATCTGATGTAGCTATGGGTGTTCTCGGTGGTGAGCTGAAACGTAAAGAACGAGTTTCAGCACGTTTAGGTGACATCTTAAGTCAGCTATACTTATCATCTGCAACGCTAAAACGTTTTGAAGATGAAGGTCGCCAAAAAGATGATTTACCATTCGTTCATTGGGCACTACAAGATTCATTATTTAAAGCTGAGCAAGCCATTGATGAATTATTACGTAACTTCCCTGTTCGTGTTGTAGGTATCGCACTTCGTGCAATGGTATTGCCAGCAGGTACGCGTCTATCGCGCCCTACTGACACGTTAGACCATGTTGTTGCTGGTTTACTACAAGTTCCTTCTGAAGCCCGTAGCCGTCTAGCAACAGACATGTACTTAACAGAAGAAGAAGGTAACCCTGTTGGTCTACAAGAGAAAGCCTTGAGAGACATCATCGTTGCTGAACCTATCTTCATCCGTGTTTGTAAAGAGAATGGTGTTAAATTACCATTTATCTTCCTCGACAAATTTGCTGATGAAGCACTGGCTAACAAGCAGATCACAGCTGATGAAGCGGAACTACTGAAAGAGGCTGAAGTTGGTCGTTTACGTACAATTAACGTTGATGACTTTGACCCTGAAGTACTTGCTGCAGATAAATCGTTAGTGAACCAACTAAACGGTGACTGGCGTGCACGTGCAAATGGCACAGCGAAACCAGCTAAAAATAAAAAAGTAAAAACTGAAGCTATTGCTTAAGTCGTTACGAAACAAGTTGCGATTAATCAGTAACGGTTAATCGCAACATAAAAAATCCCACTGTTCATCATTGATGGCAGTGGGATTTTTATTTATACCACAAAAATTTAAGCCCTAAGCTAAGCGTCTAATAACGTTTTGGCTAATGTACGAATACCATGTCCTTTCGCACCCGTTGCCCATAAATCATTCGCCGATTTTTGATAACAACCAGCTAAATCTAAATGTAACCAACCTTGCCCATCTTCACGCACAAAACGCGATAAGAAAGCAGCCGCTGTAGATGCACCAGCACGACCTTCACCTGCATGGATATTAGCCATATCAGCAAAACTTGATGGTAGTTGTTGTTGATGCCATTTTTCTAGCGGTAGTTGCCAAGCAAATTCATTTTCTGCTTTCGCATTCGCTAGTAATAAATTAACAAAGCGCTGATCAAAACCAAATACCGCATTATAATCACGGCCAAGCGCCATCTTAGCAGCACCTGTCAATGTGGCGGCGTCAATCAAACGTTGCGGCGAGTTTTCTTCTGCTGCAAGTAAACCGTCAGCTAGTACTAAGCGGCCTTCAGCATCAGTATTAAGTACTTCTACAGTAATATCATTTTTGTACGTAATGATATCGCCAAGTTTAAATGCATTACTGCTAATCATGTTTTCTGCACAGCATAAGAATAGCTGCACGCGTTGATTTAAGCCCTGGCTGATTGCTAATGCCAATGCACCCGTCAATGTTGCCGCACCGCCCATGTCACTTTTCATTACAGCCATACCATCAGAAGGTTTAATGCTGTACCCCCCCGAGTCAAAGGTAATGCCCTTACCGACTAATGCTGTCGAAATTGGCGCATCCCCACTGCCAGTTGGGTTAAAATCTAATTGCAACATTGCTGGCGGGTGCTGACTACCACGACCAACAGTGTGAATACCGGTGAAACCGTGTGTTAATAATTCGTCACCCGCAATAATCTTGTAAGTGATCGATTCAGGTGCCAATTGTAATAACAAATCAGCAGCGCTTTGCGCTAATTTAATCGGAAACATTTCTTCAGCATCGGTATTAATGGTTTTACGTACCCAATGGCTTGCTTGTTGAAAATCAGTGAACGCCTTTTTTTCAATGCTACTCACTTGATCTAAACCAAAGCAAGCTTGCTGATTTTCTTTAGCTGTGTAATAACCTTGATCAAATGCAATACGTAATTCAGTATTCCATAACTCACTTTTTAAGGTTACTTTTCCTATCCCTTGATTGGATAGCTTACGTGCCGCACGTTGTACTTGTAATGCACTCTCAGCTCCAAAATCTGCACTATCTCCACCAAGGTGAATAGAGGCGACACCAGCATTAAAACTCACTAATGCATTATCACCCCAAAAACTGTCCGCGGGAGCGAGCGTTAGCTCAACGCTCATGAAATCCTTCATTGAATATCCTTAATTTAGACGTGTCAGTAATACTTTATGATGTATATAAGATATTTTAGCTTTCATATTAACAAGTTAATCAACAAAAAAAAGCCCATAGTCAGCATAATACTAACTATGGGCTTATTCTGTATTAACGATTAAATAGTTAATATTCATCAATCCAAGCAAGCATCACGGCTTCAAGTACTCTTTCACCACAATGATTAGGATCATCGGTAAAATCGTCCAACCCTAATATCATCCGACGCAAGTCTGTAAACCTTACTTGCTGTGGATCTTGCTCTGGATAATTTTCAGCTAATGTAATGGCAATCTCTGTACTATCCGACCACGCTAATGCCATAAAAACCTCCCTAAAAATATACGCAACAACACATAGGCTGCACAGTTACTTTCAGTTTAGTTTGCTTACGCTATTTATGCGTAGGATAAAGACACCTTAGCTTAACAATTAATGACTTTCAGATACCATGTTGATCGTGTATTTAGGGATCTCTACAACCAAATCTTCATCTTCGACGATCGCTTGGCAACCTAAACGAGAGTCAGGTTCTAAACCCCATGCTTTATCTAACATGTCATCTTCAAGTTCATCACTTTCTTCTAATGAATCAAAGCCTTCACGTACGATAACATGACAAGTAGTACAGGCGCATGATTTCTCACAAGCATGCTCAATGATAATTTTGTTCCTTAATGCAACATCAAGGATCGTTTCACCTTTTTCAACCTCTACAGAGAGACCTTCTGGGCATAAATCTTCATGAGGTAAAAATATAACTTTTGGCATTTCTTAGACCTTATCTACCGACTGACCCTGCAACGCTTTACGGATTGATGCATCCATACGACGAGCAGCAAAATCTTGTGTTAATTTATCGACTGTTTCAATTTCTTTTTCAATCGCATCTCTATCATCACCTTGACGGATCTGATAAAGCGTTTGGATCGCTGTTTCAATGGCAGATTGCTCTTCATCAGATAGTAATGCTTTGCCATCTTGTTGTAAGGCAACGATCAGGCTTTCCATTACACGGTCTGCTTCTAGCTGTTGTTCTGCTAACATACGCGCTGTGACATCTTCTTTCGCATATGTCATTGAATCTTTAAGCATGTTAGTAACTTCATCATCACTTAAACCATACGATGGTTTAACTTGGATAGAAGCAGACACACCCGATGATTTCTCCATCGCGGATACACTTAACAATCCATCCGCATCAACTTGAAAAGTAACACGAATATGCGCAGCTCCTGCCGCCATTGGTGGAATACCGGTTAACGAGAAACGCGCTAATGAGCGGCAATCATCAACTAATTCACGCTCACCTTGCAACACGTGGATTGACATTGCCGTTTGACCATCTTTAAACGTGGTAAACTCTTGAGCACGCGCTACTGGTATTGTGGTATTACGTGGGATCACTTTTTCAACTAGGTTACCCATAGTTTCGAGGCCCAGTGATAACGGTGTCACGTCTAGTAATAGTAAGTCTGAATCAGGTTTGTTACCGACTAGTACATCAGCCTGAATCGCAGCACCAATTGCAACAACCTTATCTGGATTGATACTTGTCAGTGGCTCTTGTGCAAAGAACTCACCTACTTTTCCACGAACCAACGGTACACGTGTTGAACCGCCCACCATAACGACTTCAAGTACTTCGTCTTTACTGATATCAGCATCTTTTAACGAACGACGACATGCTAATAAAGTACGTTTAACCAATGGCTGAATAAGATCTTCAAATGTTGAACGACCTAATATTCCCTGCCAATTAACCGCTTCTAATGCGATATTAATCTCAACACTATCGTGATCTGTTAGTGCTTGTTTCGCATGTTTCGCTTCCGTTAGTAGCAGCCGTTGCATCGCTAACGACTGCTCACCCACAAGTCCAGCTTCAGCACAGATCCAGTCAACAACTAAATGATCAAAGTCATCACCACCAAGCGCTGAGTCACCGCCTGTAGCGAGAACTTCAAAAACACCTTTATGCAGACGTAAAATGGATATATCAAACGTACCGCCACCCAGATCATAAACCGCAATAATACCTTCTTGACCGGCATCTAAACCATACGCGATCGCGGCTGCAGTTGGCTCGTTTAATAATCGTAAAACATTTAATCCTGCAATATTTGCAGCATCTTTTGTACCTTGACGTTGTGCATCATCAAAATAGGCGGGTACAGTGATTACCACGCCATTAAGTTCACCTGCAAGAGTCTCTGTTGCACGAGCTGCTAATGCTTTAAGAATTTCTGAAGATACTTGTACTGGATTAAGTTCACCTGCCACCGTTTTAATTAACGGTTGGCCCGATGCCGATTCAATAAGTACATTAGGAATACGCGCAGTATCAATATCTGTGAGGGCTTTGCCCATCAAACGCTTTACCGATGAAATGGTGTTTTCTGGATCGGTTATCGCTTGTTGTGCAGCGTCGTCACCAACAACAACTGAATCTGTAGTATAACGAACCACTGACGGTAAAATATCTCGACCAGTCTTATCAACTAACGTTTCTGCACTGCCACTACGGACGCTTGCCACTAATGAATTCGTTGTACCTAGATCGATACCAACGGCAAGTTTATGCTCATGAGGTGCTGCCGCTTGTCCCGGTTCAGCAATTTGAAGTAATGCCATGTTTTAGGTTCTTAAATTTAAATTATTTGATTAATAATCAAGTAAACTATCTTCAAGTGTACTTAATTGTGTTTGCAGTTTATAAACAAACTTTAATTTACGCACTACATTCGCCGCGTCATTATAATGCTCAATACTGACCAATTCGTTAAACTCTTGCAAATATTGCTTAATTGATAATGTTAACTCATCATCAAAGTCTGTAATTTCTTGTTCTGGATCAGAGGAATGAGGAATGTCTTCAAGACGTTCGTGCAGTTCCATTTGTTGCATTAAAAATATCGGATCTTGCAGCGTTTTTTGCTCGCCACGAATGTCTTCATGACAAATGGCCAAGATATATTCAGCACGTAGAATAGGCGACTTAAGAATGGAATAAGCATCGTTAACTTGTGAAGATTTTTGTACAGCGAATAAATGCTCACGTTCACTACTGCTAGCAAAATTATCTGGGTGTAGTGTGCGCTGTAAATCTCGATATGTTGTTGCTAAACTGGCACTATCTAGTTCAAAATTAACGGGTAAACCAAACAACTCAAAATGGTTCATCTGACGACCTTTAATGGATAGATTAAATAAACAAAACCCAAATAACGAGGTTATTTGGGTGTATCAATATTACACGCTGAAGCTTTCACCGCAGCCGCATTCGCCTTTCAGGTTCGGATTGTTAAATTCAAACCCTTCATTAAGGCCTTCTTTAACAAAATCTAATTCGATCCCATCAAGATATACGAGGCTTTTTTTATCCACGATAACGGTAACGCCTTTTTCAACAAAAACTTCATCGTTCTCGTCAATAGCGTCAACAAACTCAAGAACATAAGCCAGACCAGAGCAGCCAGATGTTTTCACACCTAGGCGTAAACCAGCACCTTTACCACGTTTATCAAGGTAGCTAGCAACACGCGCTGCAGCAGAGTCTGATAAGGTAACTGCCATATTTAGCTCCTAAGACACTTTTTTCTTTTTGTAATCATCAATTGCAGCTTTAATTGCATCTTCAGCAAGAATTGAACAGTGAATTTTCACTGGTGGTAACTCTAACTCTTCAGCAATAGTCATATTGGTGATTTCGCCAGCTTGCTCAATACTCTTGCCTTTTACCCATTCGGTAACAAGTGAGCTTGATGCGATCGCTGAACCACAACCATAAGTTTTAAATTTTGCATCTTCGATAATGCCGTCATCACTAATTTTAAGTTGTAATTTCATTACGTCGCCACACGCTGGTGCGCCTACCATACCAGTTGCGATAGATGGGTCATTTTTATCAAATGAACCTACGTTACGTGGGTTTTCATAATGGTCGATTACTTTTTCGCTATAAGCCATGATATAACTCCTTCAAACTAAATATAAATCTTCGTGAAACAAGGGTGAACAATTAGTGGTGATCCCACTCGATAGTACTTAAATCGATACCATCTTTAAACATCTCCCATAGAGGTGACATTTCACGAAGTTTACTGATGTTTTCTTCAATGATGCTAGTTGCATAATCTACTTCTTCTTCAGTCGTAAAACGACCGAATGAGAAACGAATTGAGCTGTGCGCCATTTCATCGTTTAGACCTAATGCACGTAGTACATAAGACGGTTCTAAACTTGCAGATGTACAAGCTGAGCCTGAAGAAACCGCGAGATCTTTCAGTGCCATCATCAATGACTCACCTTCAACAAAGTTGAAGCTTACGTTCAAATTACTTACGATACGTTGTTCAGCATGACCATTTAGATATACTTCTTCGATACCAGCGATACCTGCCCAGAAACGTTTACGTAATGCTTCAGCATGGTCATTATCTTTTTGCATTTCTTCTTTAGCAATGCGGAAAGCTTCACCCATACCCACAATTTGGTGAGTTGGTAATGTACCACTACGCATACCACGTTCATGGCCGCCACCGTGCATTTGTGCTTCTAGACGGATACGAGGTTTACGTTGAACGTACAATGCACCAATACCTTTAGGGCCATAAATTTTATGTGCCGATACCGATAACATATCGACTTTTAACTCAGAGAAATCGATTGGTAATTTGCCCGCACTTTGCGCAGCATCTACATGGAATAAGACTTTCTTAGCGCGACAAAGTTCACCCAATGCAGCGATATCATTAATCGCACCGATTTCGTTATTCACGTGCATGATACTAACAATGATTGTATCTTCACGAATTGCAGCTTCAAGGGTTTCAACCGTAATTAGACCTTCAGAAGTCGGGTCTAAATAAGTAACTTCGTATCCTTCACGCTCAAGTTGGCGACAAGTATCAAGCACAGCTTTATGCTCGATTTTACTTGTAATGATATGCTTGCCTTTCTTCTTATAAAAATGCGCAGCACCTTTAATAGCAAGATTGTTTGATTCAGTGGCACCCGATGTGATAACAACTTCACGTGGATCTGCATTTACTAAATCTGCAATTTGGTTACGAGCAATGTCTACCGCTTCTTCAGCTTGCCAGCCGAAACGATGTGAACGAGACGCAGGGTTACCAAAAATGCCGTCCATAGTTAAGCATTGCATCATTTTTTCTGCTACACGTGGATCTACAGGCGTAGTGGCTGAATAATCCAAATAAATAGGTTTTTTCATCTAGTCATTGCTCCATACAACACGGTTAAACCGCTAACAGTGTTCATACTTATAATTATAATTCTATTATGTTTTTATTAAACAATTATCAAAGAATATTTACATCAATTTTATTTAACATTTGACGATCATGATCTTGTTCGTTGACAATCTGCTTTATCTCATTATTTGCCATCAAATCAGCAAGTGATATGTTATCAAGAAAATCACTAATCCGTTCACTTAAATCATCCCAAAGTGAATGCGTTAAACAGCGTTTCCCATCATTACAACCACCTGCAGAATCACACTTAGTCGCTTTTACATTTTCATCAACTGCGTCAATGATCATGCCAACAGAAATAAGCCCAGGTAACATGCCTAACTTATAGCCACCACCAGGTCCTCTCGCACTTGCTACCAGTTTCTTTCGACGTAGTCGAGAAAACAACTGTTCCAAATACGACAATGAAATACTTTGTCGTTCGGATATTTCAGCCAGTGGTACAGGTTTAAGTTCTGCGTGCAATGCAAGATCAATCATAGCTGTAACTGCGTAACGCCCCTTCGATGTCAATCGCATAGCAACCTCTAAAACTGTTATTTAGGGTTATGGTTACATACCCGACTTAATTGGTCAAGTATATACCTGACCAATTCACTCAGGTATTACTTTAGGGCTAGGTAGTGGTTAGCTATTTTTTCAAATTACGCTGAATAGATACTAATGCACCACGTAAAATATTTAACTCAACCGCTTCAGGGCGAGCGCGTGTAAACAATCGACGTAAACGATTCATTACAATTCCAGGGTGAGCTTTGTTAATAAAACCAGTATCCCATAATGTTTCTTCAAGATGAGTATGGAACATTTCCAGTTCCGCTTGCTTTGGATACGGATTATCTTGTTCTGGATACGTATTAGTAGCAAGGTATGCCATACGTGTTTCGTACGTTAAAATCTGTACGGCCATGGCTAAATTTAATGAGCTATATTCAGGGTTTGCAGAAACACACACATGATAAGTACATTTTTGTAGCTCATCATTGGTCAAACCAATACGCTCACGACCAAACACCAATGCAACAGGGTAATTAGGCACTTCTTCAATTAGCTTTAAACCCGCTTCACGCGAATCAAGCATTGGCCATTGCAGCGTACGTGAACGCGCACTTGTACCAATAACAAGGCCACAGTCTGTTACTGCTTCTTCTAAGGTATCGACGATGATTGCATTTTCTAATACATCTGCGGCACCTGCAGCTAAGGCTACTGATTTTTCATCAATCTCACATAAAGGTGCAACTAAAACCAATTGCGTGAAGCCCATTGTTTTCATTGCACGAGCAGCTGAACCAATATTACCAGGATGAGATGTACCGACTAATACAACTTTTACGTTTGCTAACATAATTAATGAATACCTAAAAAGACACATAATAGAAAAAGGCCATTTAAACGACGAGTTTAAAATAATGGTTAGACTATTACTGGAGTTGTTAATTTACTGGTCGCGGATTCTATCACAGTAAACAAGGTATATCTTGTTTCAATACCAATACCTCTTCTGCTTATTCTCATCTATTTTTACTTTTACTTTGACTTACATCTCTTTTTTACATAACCCTTATTGAATACGACACACTGTCCCGTAATAATAAACTCCAACGATTTCATATAACTAAAGTTAACCTAAGGATGGAAAAATGAAACGATTAATGATGATCGCAATAATGTTATCGACAACATTTCTCAATTATGCAAATGCTGCAAATTATACTGAAACTAAATATCCAATTGTACTCGTACATGGTTTTTTGGGGTTTGATAATATTCGAGGTCTTGACTATTTCTACAAAATATCCCAAACATTAAGAAAAGATGGTGCAACCGTTTTTACTCCACAAGTATCTACAAGTAACACAACCGAAATCCGAGGTGAGCAACTTTTAAAACAAGTCAAAGCATTTTTAGCTAAGAGTGGGGCGAGTAAAGTTAACCTTATTGGACATAGTCATGGTGGACCCACAGCCCGTTATGTGGCGTCGGTAGCTCCAGAACTCGTTGCTTCAGTAACAAGCATTGGTGGTGTAAATAAGGGGTCTAAATTCGCAGATTTATTCTACAGCGTAGCTCCAGATGGGACATTAGTTAATACTGCTGGTACAGCTATTATCGGCTTCGTATCACAGATAGCGCAATTCTTATCCGGTGGTTCAGAACTGCCAGTTGATCCTGTTGGCGCTTTAAAAGCATTAACTACATATAAATCACTTGAATTTAATGAAAAATATCCAGAAGGTGTGCCAACAACAGCATGTGGTGAAGGAGAACCTGTAGTAACAAGTACAGTTAATGGTGTACTGAACAAAGTATACTATTACTCTTGGACAGGTAATAGACTGATAACTAGCCCTAAAGATGCACTTGTTGATTTACCTCTAAAAGCAGTCAGCTTACTCGCATTTAATGGTGAAAAGAATGATGGTATGGTCAGTGTTTGTAGCACCCACTTAGGTAAAGTGATTGGAGTCTATCGAATGAATCATGTTGATGAAATCAATCAGGTACTAGGACATACAGCATTATTCCTATCAGTTCCAAGTCTTTACCGTCAACATGCTAACCGCTTAAAACGACAAGGTTTATAATAATGAAAAAAGCTACACTAGTAATCACAATTATCGCAGTAGCTACTAGTGTAGCCTATATAACATCAGCTAATAAACCAATGAATAAGCAGGCAGTAAAGGCAATTCAGCCACTCTCTCTCTCTAGTACGATGCTAAAAAAAAATAAAACAGGGGTAGAGACAGAGGTAATTGTCAAAGATGAAGATATAATTCCATTAACAACCAGCGTCGATAGCTCACGGCTCCAATCGCAATCCCAGCAAGACACAGAGGTTGATCAAACATCATTACGAGATATGTTTGACTATTTTCTATCTGGTTTTAATGAAACTGAAATGGATATTGAACAATTAAAAGCGAACGTCAAACAATTTATCACTGATAATCCAAGTAAATATAGCACAGCAGACTATGATTTATTCGAACGTTTTCTGTTATATAAACAATCTTTACTCTCGGTAGAAGTGGATCAAACTCCGAATATGGATAACTTGGAACGCCTTGATAGTGAGTTAAAAGATAGACAATTAGTCCTATTTAATGCTGAAGAGCAGAAATTACTCTTTAATAATGAAAACTTACATCGGCAAGTAACCATCAAAAAACTATATTTAAAATCGATTTCAACATCTCAAGAAGAATATAACTACCTATTTATAGAAGAGTTATCTAACTTCCCAGAAGAAATTAGTCGTGTTTATAAAAGTGGCCTTGTTAGTACTGAACTAAATAAAATTGCAAACTATGACGATGAACAGCAGCGGTACCTTGCTTATGAAGCATTGGGAGGACCAGAAGTCGCAGTAAGGATGACAGAGCTTGAACATCAAGAAGCTGAACTAGATAACAAAATAAACGCCTATCTAGGCCAGCGAAGAGATATCCTAAGCGATTCTAATAATCTAAATAAGGACATTCACATAAGCGCTCTAAGAGACTCATTCTTTTCTCACTCAGAGCAAAAGCGCATTAAGTCCCTTGAATATATAGATGATCTATAATCCATAATGCCACCTATCTCATCACGATTTTTATCGTCTGGCATTATATGAAACTAAGGTGTATGGATATACGCTTCGACACTTAGTCCTAGCGCATTTAAAATAAGATAAAATAAATTTTGAACATTTTAATAAAGTTGGTATACTCCGCGCCCTAAATCCCGTTCTTTCAAAAATTTGGTGGTAATAGTATGCATCCGATGCTAACAATCGCGATCCGTGCTGCGCGTGACGCAGGTAACATAATCGTAAAAGCTTATGGTGATCCAAGCAAGACTAAAGTAGAGCAAAAAGGCACAAATGATTTTGTGACTAACGTAGACAAAGAAGCTGAAGCAGCTATTATCGCTACAATTAAAAAAGCCTACCCAGAGCATACTATCATCGCAAAAGAAAGCGGTGCTACAACTGGTACAGATACAGACTACCAGTGGATCATTGACCCACTAAACGGTACAACTAACTTTGTTAAAGGTATTCCACATTTCGCAGTATCTATCGCTTTACACGTTAAAGGTAAAGCTGAAGTTGCTGTTATCTTTGATGCTATCGGTGATGAAATCTTCTCAGCTTGTCGTGGTAAAGGCGCACAATTAAACGGTTACCGTTTACGTGCAGGCTCAGCTAAAGATTTATCAGGCACTGTTCTTGCTACTAGCTTCCCACACAACATGAAGCACCAGCAAGAAACTTACCTAAACATCTTTGGTGCATTATTCTCTGAATGTTCTGATATCCGTGCAGCTGGTTGCCCAGCACTTAACCTTGCTTACCTAGCAGCTGGTCGTATCGACGGTTTATGGAGCATGGGTCAAAAACCTTGGGAAACTGCAGCAGGTAACTTAATTGCTACTGAATCAGGCGCAATCGTAACTGATTTCGCTGGCGGCCATGATTTCTTCAAATCTGGTAACTCAGTTGCTGCATCACCACGCGTACTTAAAGATATGCTTGCTAAGATCCGTCCTAACCTGACTGAATCTCTAGCTAAATAATATTGGCGCTAGCGTTAGGTTATTTAGTACAAAGAATTAAGTAAAAAAAGGCCCAGTACTTATTACAAGTACTGGGCCTTTTTTATTTGAAATGACTACACTACGTTACATCACCATGATATTGTGACTCACCATTTACTGATCAAATATTTCATAATGACACTAAGTCATCATATTAGGCATTAGTTTAAAATAAACTCGTTTATGATTAACTACTTTGTTCATTTTTTTGCACAAACAACCTGGATTTCAAGGATGAAACAGTGATGATGATAAAATTTAAACGACCTAAAATATTACCGCTAGCAGTGGTCTTAAGTGTTACCGCAAGCCTTAGCTTAGTAGGCTGTTCCAGTATGCAGCAGGCTGTCGCAGCAAGCCCAAGTGTGGGTAGCGTTTGGGGGCTTGGCGAAATGCCGATAGAAGATCTCAATGCCTTGTACGCCAACGAAGAGTCACAATGGATGGATGTTAATGGAATGCGCATCCATTACCGTGACGAAGGTAATCCTAATGGTCAGCCAATTGTATTAATACATGGTATTTTATCATCACTACATACCTGGAAGGAATGGAATAAAGGCTTAGCAGATAAGTACCGGATCATCAGTCTTGATATGCCAGGCTTTGGGTTAACTGGTGGTCCAGAAAATCCCAATGATTTCTCTGAAGCGCTATTACACTCATCTTTTGAGCAGTTTATTACCCAATTGAAACTCGATGACTTTATTCTGGTAGGCAATTCTCTCGGTGGTTATATTTCAGCTCATTATGCAGCGAACTACCCTGATAAAATCAAAAAACTGATCCTCATTGATCCTGCAGGCGCACCACAGGATCTGCCGTTTATTTTAAGCTTTGCCAGTATGCCCGGTATCAATACACTGGCAGCCAATGTATTTCCTCCTTTCATTATCGCAATGGGAGTTAAGGACGTATACGGAGATCAAGATCTCATCACCAAAGAAAATATGGACCGTTATATTCATCTCTCTTTACGCCCTGGAGCAAAACAGGCTTATGCCAATACCATTGCGATGTTAGATGAAAAGAATAGCCAAAAAACACCATTAGACTTTGCGACCATCACAGCTCCGACTTTATTAATGTGGGGTAACAAAGACATTTGGGTACCACAGAAACTTAGCGAGCAATGGTTGCAAAACATACCGGGGTCCAGCTTAATTATTTATCCAAACGCAGGTCATGTGCCAATGGAAGAGATCCCACAACAAACGCTCAATGATGCATTAACTTTCATTAATTTAAAATAATTCTGCTATTCAATAATACGTGGTTATTAGCATTTTTTATATGCTATTAACCATATAATTCCTCATTATTAGTCTCGCAATTCTAGTTTTTGTCACCGTATCATCATCCCTGCTTAATTTAGTTGTCACAGTACTACCCGATACTTATCAACGATAAATATATTTATCAAATAAGACAAATACTACCAAATATTGGTATTTACTCTAGGCTTGTGAAAGCAAGCGCAATATATCGAGGTTGCTATGATAAAAACAGCACTTGTTGTAGAAGGTGGAGGTATGCGTAGCGTATTTACCGCAGGAGTGTTAGATACCTTTTTAGAACATGGGTATGACCCCTTCGATCTGTTTATTGGTAGTTCAGCAGGGACGCTAAACCTCTCCGCGTTTATCGCAGGACAAAAAAAATATTCAGTTAGGCTCATTAATCATCTGGCTAAATCAACGACTTTTGTCAATTGGACTCGATTTTTAAGGGGCGGAAATGCCATGGAACTTAGAGAGTTACATGATTTATTAGAATTACATGATCCCATAGACCTTGACAAAGCGAAACGACGGCTAAACTCACGCCCATTTGTTATCACCAGCTGTGATAGATCAAAAGGTCAAGTAAGTTATCAAATAGCCGAGCCCAACCAATGGTTTCAACAAATCATCGCATCATGCGCGCTACCTATCGTTTTTCGTCCCGGAGTAAAACTAGGAAATGATATCCATATTGATGGTGGCTTAGTTGATCCTATACCAGTAAAGAAGGCGGTAGATTTAGGTGCGAAAAATATTATTGTGATCAGGACCAGAACTCGACGCTGGGTAGAAAAATTATCCGTTTTAGAACGCCTACTTACGTTCTGGGTTAGGCACGATACGGTACTCACTAAATTACTTGATAATTACAGCAAAAAATACAACAGTACTTGCGAATTTATGCGTAATCCACCAGCTGGGGTTAATATTATCGAAATTGCACCTGATAAAGAACTGCAAACCCCCACGTTAACACGTCAGGTTAATACACTCGAAGGCGATTATAGTGCAGGTATTAAAGCCGCGACGTTATTCTTACAACGTCATTAAGCACTAATAGAAATGGGCTGAACACGTTATATAACGTATTCAGTCCAACATTGCATTATTATTCGCTGGTAAGTAAAGGGTGGTCAGCCGGTAATTTTCGAGAAATCCAAATGGCTAATTTATGTTTAATATTAAGAGTCGTTTCTTGATCTTTAGCCAGAGGTTGCATCAGTTTATCAAACACTAAAGCTTTATAGATATATTGCGCTTTAACGTCTTCTGGATCTGTCGTTGTAAATGTACTACCGCGTTGCTGTAGATACTGAGTACCTAATGCGATCGCAGCTTTAAATAATTTCTTTTCATTTTTCAGTTTTGCCATCATTCCCTCTTCACATAACAGACAGCTAATCTCGCTGAGTACACACTGTTATAGCACGATTAAGAACAAATAAATGTGAAATTTAAATTATAAATCAGGTTTTAATTGATTGATATTTTTCAGAATCAATGACGTGATGTGCTTCCATCGCGTAGATATCATTATATTCATGTTCAATTAACAAACCAAAGTTAGCAGAAAGCAAACCGATATCCTGCAATGATAGATCTTCGAGGGACCAGACTGGTGTTGCGTAATCACAAATATAATAACCTTGTAATTGCGCACTCGGATTTTCAACGATCATGAGGCGCTCAATGGCATAACACTCATCAATACCTGCAACAGACAAGCAAACGTTATCAGCCATGAGTAAGACACTGAATGTCACCTTAGAATCTGGCAGTTCTAATAAATAACAGAGTTTTTTAGGCATTGTTACACTCATCATAAAAGTTAAATTCCATTTCAAAGAGTAGAACAAATTTTAACTATGGCACTCATATTTGGTTAATTCATTCTATTTTTTATCATTTATCATGCATAACAGCCATTTTATCCTGCAAAAATGAAAATCTCAGCGGATAAGACCCACTGAGATTTTTATGAATATAAACCTTATTTATTCACTTTAAATTGTTGCAGCTAACTCAGAACCTTGCTTTATCGCGCGCTTAGCATCTAACTCAGCAGCCACATCTGCGCCACCAATCAAGTGTACTTGCTGCTTAGCAGCTACTAACTGCGCTTGTAGCTCTCGCAATGGGTCTTGCCCAGCACATACGATAATATTATCAACATTCAATACCTGTGGTTCACCAGCAACCTGAATATGCAAACCTTGGTCATCAACTTTAACATACTCAACACTGTTCATCATGACCACCTTCTTACTCGCTAGGCCGGCTCTATGAACCCAACCAGAGGTTTTACCCAATCCAGCACCAACCTTGCTGGCTTTGCGTTGTAATAAGTAAATTTCACGTGCCGCAGATGATTTTTCAGCAGCCATTAAACCACCACGATTTTGCATTGTTAGATCAACGCCCCATTCACGCATAAAGGTATCAATATCCTGACTGGCTGTTGGCGCTGTTGATTGGTGATCATGGGCAAGGTATTCCGCGACATCAAAACCAATACCACCAGCACCAATAATAGCAACCTTACTCCCTACCGATTTTTTATCTCGTAACACATCAAGGTAAGACAATACTTTGTTATGACCAATCCCCTCAATAGCCGGTGTGCGTGGTGCAATACCGGTCGCTAATACCACGTCATCAAAACCGTTAGCGATAAGCTCATCCGCTGAAACACGTTTATTCAACATAATTTCTACACCAAACTTTGTCGTCATCGTCGTAAAGTAACGTAATGTCTCATAAAACTCTTCTTTACCAGGTACTTGCTTAGCAATATTAAACTGTCCACCCAGCTCAGACTTATCATCAAAAATAGTTACTTTGTGTCCACGCTGGGCTGCAACGGTTGCAAATGCTAAACCAGCAGGACCAGCTCCAACCACAGCAATGCGTTTGCTCACCGATGATTTCATATAAGTAAGTTCTGTTTCACGGCAGGCGCGAGGATTAACTAAACAAGAGGTCAATTTCATACTGAAAGTATGATCTAAGCACGCTTGGTTACAACCAATACAAGTATTGATTTCATCACTTTTACCCGCTACAGCTTTATTAACAAACTCAGGATCAGCTAAGAATGGACGCGCCATCGACACCATGTCTGCATGACCTTGCTCCAGCACTGATTCTGCAATCTCGGGGGTATTAATGCGGTTTGTCGTAATCAACGGGATCGATACTTCCCCTTTTAATTTGGCGGTCACTTTTGTAAATGCGGCTCTTGGCACTTTAGTGACGATCGTTGGAACACGAGCTTCATGCCAACCAATACCGGTATTAATGATAGTCGCCCCCGCTTTCTCAATGGCTTTTGCCAGCGCCACCACTTCTTGCCAAGAGCTGCCTTTTTCAATCAGATCCAGCATAGACAAACGATAAATAATAATAAAATCAGTGCCGACCTTTTCGCGTACCTGCCTTACAATTTCAACGGGAAAACGGATACGGTTTTCGAAACTGCCACCCCATTCATCGTCACGTTGATTGGTGTGTTCAACAATAAACTGGTTAATCAAATAACCTTCCGACCCCATGATCTCAACACCATCATAGTTAGCTGATTGCGCAAGTCCGGCGCAGTTAACAAATGCAGCGACCTGTTGATATACTTCTTCCGTTGTTAGCGCACGTGGACGTGCAGGGTTAATCGGGGCTTGGATTGCTGATGGTGCGACAGGTTGCTTACTATACGCATAACGACCAGCATGCAAAATCTGCATACAAATTTTACCACCCGCTTCATGCACCGCAGCGGTTACTTCTTTATGCGCTTCAGCTTCTTCAACGGTATCCATTTTAGAGCCACCTTGAAACACTGCGCCTTCAGGATTAGGTCCAATACCGCCAGTCACAATCAAGCCTACACCACCCGCCGCACGTTCGGCAAAATAAGCTGCCATACGTGTAAAACCATTACTGACTTCTTCAAGTCCTGTATGCATGGAACCCATTAATACGCGATTTTTCAATTGGGTAAAACCCAGATCGAGTGGTGTTAATAAATTTGGATAATTATTTTGTGCTGACATTGTTCACCCCATTGCTTTAGCTATTTGGTTCAGAGTTTATTATTTTTATTTTATTAAAAATTTATTCGTTCTTATTTTGTTAAAAGTAGCGTTAAAGCACGACGGATACAATGCTTATGATATACAATTAATTATCTTTAGTTAGCAAAGGTGAGCTTTTGACTAGCATGTGTGATGATGGATATGGATTCAATGACGGAAACAATAGGCTCAAAAGTAAGCTTAGGGGATATTTCGGTTAACTTTTTGCAGCAAATGAGTTTAACCAGTAATAAGCTCAGTTGCGATATCAATCCTATTCTAACCAAATATAATGTCTCCATCGCGCAGCTAAGTGCCCATCATGGTCGCTTATCTATTCCAAAATATATGCGTATAGGTTTTGAGTTAATGCAGCAAACGGGGCGCGAAGACCTGGGCTTAGTAATGGGTGAAAATGTCTGCTTTCAACATTATGGTATGCTGGGATTTGCCTGTATGTCTGCCAATAATATTAGCACTATGGCACAAGTACTCGCCCAATATGAAAGTTTGTTAAGTCAAAATGTACGAGGTCATTCAACGTTTATCACAACGCCAGAGCCGACACTCACCTTTTATTCGATTGCCCCGTATAACCCCTATAATTATTTTGTGGTTGATTCTGTCTTGGCAAGCTGGTTCACCTTACTGACCTCTCGAGCCATGCACTTAACCCAGTCTGTTAATATTGTCAAAGCAGTCCATATTGAATACCCAGAACCAAAGAACAGCGAATGCTATCACGCATTTTTTCAATGCCCAGTTATTTTTGATTCTACATTTAATGGCTTAGTATTGGATAGTCAGCATATCGAAACGCCATTACCCGATGCCTGTATGAGCAGTTATCTGCAAGCCCAGCAGTTATGTCAAAATGGGCTACAACAGCTGCAACAAAATCAAGATTGGCAAACGAAGGTTATCGAAAAAGTCAGTCATAATCTGGTGGGTAGCATGCCCGATATCAATCAAGTAGCGGCACTTCTAGGGACATCAGCTTGGACGTTAAGACGCCGCTTATACAAAGAAAATACTAACTATCAAGGTATCATGGATAAAACAAGAAAAGGTCTGGCATTGAGTTATGTCCGTGATACCCAGCTTACCTTCAGTGAAATATCATATTTATTGGGCTTTGCCACACCAGCTGCATTTTATAAAGCCTTTCGACGCTGGACAGAGAGTACACCAAAGAATTACCGACAAATGTTTATAAACAAGCGCGAATAAATGTCTTAAATTCTAATACCAGCTGCTCGGCTTCGGTATGCCGTTGTTGCAGACGTAATAACTCGATCACACACTCAACGGTACTGAGTCCCCCTTCTAGTTGATTAGCACGTAAAATGAATTCTGACGCTTGCTTCGCATTCAAGGTGATCTTAGGTAAGTCTTGCAAATACTCGCTTTGACGATACATTTTACGTGCCTCTTGCCATGTACTATCCAGTAATACAAGGCCATCAAAATCATGTATGTCATGCTCGTGTTCTGCATCAGGTGCAAGTATTGCCACCCGACCGGATTTGATCGCAGTTAACAATTTACTATCGGGTTCTTTACGACGCCAAGGCACAACACTTGTTTCGTTGGGGAGAAACTGTTGAACTAATTTTCCAGTATTACTGCGGCGCGAAAATTCTCTCTCGTGGGTAACAAGGTATATATGCATGAATTTCTAACTTCAGTCGATAAAATAGGATAAATACTAAATAAGAGGTAAAGTAACCGCTATCATTATACTCTACAGTGGGTCTCAACTAAGCTGTAAATATAACGAGGAGCTATTATGTTCGCATTTAGTAAACACATTATCAGTAAATTACGCTACATCCTATCACTCTTTTTTAGCCCTAACGAATCCGCTAAATCCAATATTATCTTTATGACAATATAATCATTAGATAAGATACATATTATTACCATCGATAAGGTGTATCTTACATTTCATCTTATCTATCCATAAAGGGAATACATGTCTAAGATCCAACTTTATCAGCGCCTGGCTCAACAAGCTGACGCTTTAATGGCTGAAGAAACAAATTTAATTGCTAACTTAGCTAACTTGAGTGCTTTATTATTCATGGAGCTAGAAGATATTAATTGGGCGGGGTTTTATCTTTACGAAAATGACGAATTAGTATTAGGTCCTTTCCAAGGTCTGCCTGCTTGTATTCGTATTCCGGTTGGCCGAGGGGTTTGCGGTACAGCTGCAAGTACATTACAGACACAATTAGTGACGGATGTGCATGACTTCCCAGGCCATATAGCCTGTGATGCAGCAAGTAACTCAGAAATCGTGGTGCCGATTATTGTTCACGATAAATTGATCGGAGTGCTAGATATAGACAGTCCAAGTATTGCCCGTTTTGATCAAGATGACTTAGCTGGCGCAGAGTTACTGGTTAACCAGCTCGTTAAGCGTCTATCAGCCTAAAAAGACCATTATTCACCGCCGATATTAATGAGTATAATTATAACGATAAGGCCTGTAATTCATAAGCACAGGTCTTTGTTATAATCGCTATACGACGCCCTAAGTATTTCGCGGTATCCAGATCACTGCGGTGAACTTCCCCTTCAGGATTATGCCCAACAACACCTAACTGGCATCCGAGACGATTTAGCCCCACGCTATTATAACCACCCGCAATATCGAGCCCAATCCATAACATGCCATGCTGGCTGGCTAACGTCGCCATATATTGAACCGTATTTGCCTGATCACCGTTAAGGCAACTACCAACGGTAAAACCACCAGCAAATTTATTACGCCATTGTTGGCTATCCCAACGCTCACTTGTCGCATCGGCAAATGCTTTAAACTGACCTGCAACACCGCCCATATAGGTTGGCGAGCCAAATATAATTGCATCTGCATTATCCAGTAAACACATCAATTCATCATTATCAAAACGGCCTTCAAACATGTCCCAAGCTTGTATCTGACATTCAATGACTTTAACATCTTCAACAGTATTAATACCTGAGATCACTTCTCGAGCCAGGGCTTGAGTTGAACCTGACACCGAAAAATACACGACTGCAACTATGGTCAAACAAAACCTCTCACGCTATCCATATTCATTAACCTATATCCCTATTTACATCTAGCACTATTATATTTACATCTAGCACTACTAATAGTGTAGTGCGGCAATGAATATCTGCAGCTTAAATACAGGTATTCAGTTAATCACAAATAGTATCAGTCTTTGCGCCAAGGTATACAGTTAAACACCGCAAATATGATTTAAATATTCCTGTTACTGATTTTTAAGTATAAAAAAAGGCCTGTAAAAACAGGCCTTTCTATCAATAACAACTGACGCTATTATTTTTTACTCTTATAATGCGACATCATACGGCGACGTTTTTTCTGTTGCGATAATGATAAGCTATTTTTCTTATCTGCAAACGGATTGTCACTGTCACGGAATTCAACCTTAATCGGTGTACCCATGATTTTTAATGAACGACGGAAGTAGTTGATCAAATAACGGCGATATGAATTCGCTAATTTGGTTACTTGATTACCATGCACAACAATCAATGGTGGATTATAGCCACCCGCATGCGCATAACGTAGCTTAACACGACGACCAGCATGCATTGGTGGTTGATGATCATCCACAGCCATACGTACAATACGCGTTAACATAGACGTTGATACACGTTTAGTTGATGAATCGAATGCTTCTGTGATCGATTCAAACAAGTGGCCAACACCAGTACCGTGTAATGCAGAGATGAAATGGATACGTGCAAAATCAATAAAGCCTAAGCGACGATCTAATTCAGATTTAATGCGATCTTTCACATCAGTATCCAAACCATCCCACTTGTTCACAGCAATCACGATTGAACGACCAGAGTTAATAGCAAAGCCTAACAAGGTTAGATCTTGTGCAGTTACACCAACGCGTGCATCAAATACCATTAATACAACGTTCGCATCATCAATTGCTTGTAATGCTTTAACAATCGAGAATTTCTCAACCGCTTCATTGATATTTTTACGACGACGTACACCTGCAGTATCGATAAGCATGTAATTACGACCGTCACGCTCCATCGGTATGTAAATACTGTCACGAGTCGTACCCGGCATATCATAAACAACAACACGCTCTTCACCTAAGATACGGTTAACTAGCGTTGATTTACCAACGTTAGGACAACCAATCATCGCTAACTTAATCGGTAAACTCGCATAGTCTTCGTCGCGTTCCTCACTTTCCTCTTCTTCTGGTAATAACTCACCATTTACAAAGGGGTCTGCGTCAGAAAACTCTTCCTCATCTTCAAGGTCAGCAACTTCAACATGTGCTAATGCTTCTTCAATAAGAATGTTTGTACCACGTCCTTGCGATGCAGCAATTTGGTAAATATCACCAAGTGCAAGCGCATAGAATTCAGCAACAGCAACATCGCCATCTAGGCCATCTACTTTATTCGCAACAAGAAATACTTTCTTCTCTTGCTTACGCAAATGTTCAGCAATTGCTTGGTCAGAAACAGTTAAACCCGCTCGAGCATCCACTAAAAATAATACGGCATCAGCTTCTTCAATCGCAAGTAGCGACTGATCAGCCATTTTTGCATCAATCCCTTCTTCATCGCCGTTAATACCGCCGGTATCAACTACAATGAACTCACGACCAGCTAAGTTAGCTTGTCCATATTTACGGTCACGAGTTAACCCTGGGAAATCGGCAACAAGTGCGTCCCGGGTACGAGTTAAACGGTTGAACAATGTTGATTTACCAACATTAGGGCGTCCAACCAATGCAATTACAGGGGTCATATATAACCTCAGCCTCAATACGGCTCTAGTAAAATGAAAGTCACTTATTTAAAAGGACAAAATGCGCCTCTCGGCGCAATAAATTATGTTGATGGTATTCTATCTAGGGATTTAAATTGGTTTCTTTACAGCAACCAATTCACCACTGCGACTTTGAACATAGAGGTATTTTTCTGAGTTCAATGCTTTAGAAAATAGTCCATCACTATCAATTAATTGTTGTGCAACTAACTTACCTGTTTTACGATCTAACCAGTGCAGATAGCCTTCTTTATCACCGACAACAATATTGTTACCCGAGACAACTGGCGCAGTTACACCACGTAGTGCTAAGCGATTCTGTGACCATAAAGTAAGGCCATTACGACGGTCAATTGCATGAATACGACCTTCCGTATCAGTTAAAAACAGCTCGAAACCTGCCACAGTAAGATCTTTTACCGACGCGTAAGCACGTTTCCAAAGTACCTTACCAGAACGTAATTCTATGGCCATTAACTCGCCATTAAAAGCGGATGTATAAACATCGGAGCCACGTGCTACTGCTTGGCCATTAACATCAACGAGACGGTCAATGTCATTCGCGCCTTTTGGCTTCGCAACATTCACTTCCCAGATCAAGCGACCATTAGCAAGAAATACTGCCGCTAGTTTACCATCACTGCGACCATAAATCGCTGCTCCATTGGTGGTGATTGGCGAATTATTACCACGTAAAGTCAAAGCAGGTAATTCTGAGCTTTGGATCCAACGCTGTTCACCCGTCTGAACGTCAAAACCAACTAAGCTACCACTGCCAGTTTGGATAATAACGAGACCTTCATCAACCACAGGACTCGCGATCACTTCACCATCGGTTTCAACTTGCCAGATCACCTCACCGGTTTTGTCGTTTAACGCAAATAATACTGCATTTTCACTACCAACAAATACCATGCCATAACCAGCCGCGATCCCACCCGACAGTAACGCATCATCACTGTCATCAAAACGGTTGAATACCGCTTGTTCAGATAAGTCTTGAGTCCAAATTTCATCACCTGAAATAGGGTCCAATGCTTTCACTAAACCGGCACGACTTGCGGCAAAAATCTGATCATTTACAAGTAAGGTTCGCGTCTGTGAGTAATACTCGCCAACACCCGAACCAATGCTCTTACGCCATTCAATTTCTGGCGCGAATTCAGCTTGAATGACAGGCAGTGGTGAATACACGTCCTCATCATTACTAAATAAAGAACAACCTTGTAAAAAAACCGAAAAAACCGCAGCTGCTGTGAATGTTCTCAGCTTATTGGTCATCCAGCTCTCCTGCCATTGCAGCATCAAGATCATCTGCAACGTCTACAATAGCAAGATCATCAAGTTTTAATTGTAGCAACTGAGTATTCGCACCGACACCCGCTAAAGCAGTTTCATAAGCACTACGAGCCGCGTTTAAATCGCCTTGCTGTACATAGATATCACCTTTAACTTCTGCTTTCTTGCTCGTAAATGTATCAAGTGTCACTTTATCCAGTGTCGCCAGTGCAGCATCAAAGTTTTGTAGTTGCGCTTGAACTCGTGCTAGACGAATATTAGCAATCGGTAAAATACTTGCTTGATTACTGTTTTTCGCTACCCAGCTAAGTTGCTTTTCAGCTTCCGTAAAATCTTGTTTTTTCACGGCTTCAGCAGCAAGTTGTAATGCACTTAATGTTGCATAAGCATTACCGCTGTTCGCATCAATAAACGTCTGAGTTGTCGCCTTTGCTGCAAGTCCATTTTCAGATAATTCAGTCACAACCGTATCATAAGCAGCCGAGAGTTCTTCTTGTGCTGTTAACTGGCTATCATTGTAATAACGAAAACCAACTAAGCCAGCTAGGCCTAGTACAGTACCAAAAATAACCGCATTACCATGGGACTTCCACCATGATTTCAGCGCTTCAACTTGTTGTTCTTCAGTAGCGTAACCTTCCACGTCTCACCCTTAATTTTTTGAACACTAACAAACAGTATTGATTACTTGTTTAGTCGCGTTGTTAATTGGTTTACTAATTCAGTTACTGCGATAGTTTCCTGCTCTGTCTTACCAGTCAGATCTTTCACAGTCACTTGTTTGTTTTCGATTTCGTCGCTGCCCAAAATAAGTGCTACTTTAGCGCCATTTTGATCAGCTCGTTTAAGTTGTTTCTTAAAGTTACCGCCGCCGTTATGCATCATAAATTTCACATTCGGCATTTGATCGCGTAACTGTTCAGCTAATAACATACCATGAATATCAGCACCTTCGCCTAATGCTGCGATATAAACATCAACAGCGCCAGCAATATCAGTCGTTAACTCTAACGTTTCTAATAATAATACTAAACGTTCGATACCCAATGCAAAACCAACTGCTGGTGTTGCTTTGCCACCCAACTGTTCAACTAAGCCATCATAACGACCACCACCACACACAGTACCTTGTGCGCCTAAACTTTCTGTCACCCATTCAAATACAGTGTAGTTATAATAATCAAGGCCACGAACTAAACGGTCATTGATTTGGTAGTTAACGCCTGCGCTATCTAACATTTTACATAGACCATCGAAATGCGCTTTAGTTTCTTCACCGTAGTAATCCGCTAAGCTTGGGGCATCATTAAGCAATGCTTGAACATTTTGATTCTTACTATCTAGTACGCGTAATGGGTTGGTGTACATGCGACGTTGGCTTTCTTCATCAAGCTGGTCTTTAAAGCCTTCTAAGAAGCTAATTAGTGCTTCTTTATGCGCACTACGTTCTTCAGACGAACCTAAAGAGTTCAGCTGCAATTTCACGTGTTGCTCAATACCAAGTAGTTTCCACAGACGCGCCGTTAATAAAATAACTTCCGCGTCAGTATCCGCACCTTTAAGACCAAATATTTCAACACCAAACTGGTGGA
The DNA here is from genome assembly GCF_900120065.1 of Moritella viscosa. Classification (NCBI taxonomy): domain Bacteria; kingdom Pseudomonadati; phylum Pseudomonadota; class Gammaproteobacteria; order Alteromonadales; family Moritellaceae; genus Moritella; species Moritella viscosa. Next base: position 39,488 of record NZ_FPLG01000012.1, on the reverse strand, counting down.
ATTGACGGTAACGACCTTTTTGAGGACGTTCGTGACGGAACATAGGACCTATGTACCACATACGACGCTCTTGGTTATAAAGCAAACCATTTTGAATACCAGCGCGTACTGTCGATGCTGTGCCTTCAGGGCGTAGCGTTAGGCTATCACCGTTACGATCATCAAACGTGTACATTTCTTTTTCAACAACGTCTGTTACTTCACCAATCGCACGCTTAAATAAATGCGTAGATTCAACGATTGGCATACGAATTTCAGAGTAGCCATAGGCTGCAACAGTATCACGTAATACTGATTCTACTTTTTGCCATACCGGCGTTTGTTCTGGTAAGCAATCATTCATGCCACGAATTGCTTGGATTGGTTTAGCCACGGTCACTCTCGAAAATTAAAAAAGACATATGACCCCAGATTATAAGGAGTTTCTACGTCAAGGTAAAATATTCAAAGGTGTTAGTCGGATATTTATCCTCATTTCAACACCTTTACGATAAAATTACGCTTTAGCGTCAGTTACAATGATATTTTCAGGGTCCATCATCGCTGCTTTTGCACGAATTTTAGCCTCTAGCTGATCAATCATATCATTATTATCAAAGCGTTCTTTCTGACGTTTTCCATCAAGATAGTAACCGCTCTTATTACTGCCGCCCGTCACGCCAATTTGTACAGCTTCCGCTTCACCCGGTCCATTGACCACACAACCGATAATAGACACGTCCATTGGGATAATAATATCTTCTAAACGCTCTTCAAGTGCATTTACGGTACTGATTACATCAAACTCTTGGCGAGAACAGGTCGGACAAGCAATAAAGTTAATACCACGGCTACGGATGCGTAATGATTTTAGAATATCAAAACCAACTCGAATTTCTTCAACTGGATCGGCCGCCAAAGAAATACGTAATGTATCGCCGATGCCTTCGGCTAATAACATGCCAAGGCCAACTGATGACTTAACCGCACCACTTCTGAAGCCACCTGCTTCAGTAATACCCAAATGCAATGGTTGTTCGATCTTTTTCGCTAATTGGCGATAAGATTCAACAGCAAGGAACACGTCCGATGCTTTTACGCTGACTTTAAATTGATCAAAATTCAAGCGTTCAAGAATATCAACATGACGCATTGCAGATTCAACCAACGCAGCAGGTGTCGGTTCACCATATTTTTCTTGGATCTCACGCTCTAATGAGCCACCGTTAACACCAATACGAATTGGAATATTCATATCTTTGGCACAATCAACTACAGAGCGAATGCGACTTTCGTTACCGATATTACCAGGGTTTATACGCAAGCAATCAACGCCGTACTCAGCCACTTTAAGTGCGATACGGTAATCGAAGTGAATATCCGCAACAAGTGGGACATCAACTTGTTGTTTAATTTGTTTAAATGCTTCTGCCGCATCCATTGTAGGTACAGAAACACGCACAATATCAGCACCAACGGCTTCCAATGCTTTAATCTGAGCAACGGTTGCTGCCACATCCGTCGTCAATGTATTTGTCATTGACTGTACTGCAATCGGTGCATTGCCACCAACAGGTACCTTACCAACCATAATCTGTTTTGATTGGCGGCGAATAATTGGACTTTCCTGATGCATATTTATAACTCGTTAATTAAGCTTCAAAAGGTAATTTAAATTTAGCAAGTTGACCCTGTCTAAAGGTTGATAAATCAACTGACTCACCGGCATAACTCATTGTTACTTGCTCTGGTGCGCCAAGTTTAATTGATAATGGTGCTAAACCTTGTAATTGAATTTTCTGACCGGCTTTTCTCACACCTGTCGAAAGCGTTTTACCGTTGCTGTCTTTAATTTGCACCCAGCAATCACCCGCAAATGTGAGTACCAACGACTGAGGTACAATCACTTTATTATCAAGGATATTAGTGGCAACAGATAGAGTCTCAGCAGGTTGTTCAACGACAATAGGTAACGCAGGCTTTTCTACCGAGTCGACAGTTGACTCAGTAATTTCTTGTTCCGGATCAACAAATAAAGGCGCTTCTTCCTCAATAACAGTTACAGCACCAATGACTTCAGGTGATGCAACTGATTCGATAGTTTGTGTTGCTACAGAGTCAGGGACAACAATGTCAGCTTCATCACCGCCTAATCCCCAAATTAAGAATATGACAAGCATAAAACCGACGATACCGTAACTGACGAGCATTAAGCGGTTATCATATGCTTCAAGCTTTGTTCGACGAGAGAAGCTTTGTAGCTCGGCTTGTTGTCCACATGTGCCATTATGGCAATCATAAGCGCGAAGCACATCATCTTCGGTAATGTTTAAATAGCGGGAGTAACAACGAATATAGCCGCGCATAAAGGTTGGTGAAATATCTTTATCGAGCACATTTTTTTCAATGTTGTTAATAACAGATAATTTTAAGTTAATATTATCACTGACTTGCTGCACGCTAATACCTAATGCAATACGCGCATCTCGTAATATCTGACCAGCAGTTATCACGTCAATATTCTCTTTCAATTCGGCGGGTTTATCTGCATTTTTTAAGGTTTCTAAATCAATAGTCATTTGTAATATATTTTTGTGTTTGGATCGCTAACGGAAATTGGGCTAATAATTGGCGACTGTATACTTCAGCAGCCGCCAAATTATTCTGTTTGTCTGCAATATTAAAACCCAACCAAAGACTGCGTGCGGTTACCTTAGCTACTGACTCATATTTTGTTAATTGTTGCTTGGCCACCGCATAATCGGCCAGCATATAGTGTAATTCTGTAACTGATAACCGTACGTCTAAATTTTGCGGTGCATATGCGAGAGATGACTGTAAATAGGTTAATGCCTGCGATTTTTCGTCATTTTCAAGTGCGCATTGCCCCGCATTTTCATAACTATTCGCAATTTTATTATAACTAGGAGACGCAATTGCAGTTAAAAACTCACTTTCAGCTTCATCAAAACGCGCTATTCCACATAGGAATACACCAAAGTTATTATGAATATCCCCATTATCAGGGGCAAAAGAAAGAGCATGTAAATAAGCTTTTTCGGCTTGTTTATGCTCTTTTACCTTCTGATAGTAATACGCATAAGCTAAATAAATATCCGCATCATCTGGTACATAATGAACGGCTTTATCAAGATTAATTTTCGCTTCTTGATAGTTTTCAATTTCAATATACTTTAAGGCTAAGGCTAAACGGCTTCGGGCCGCTGCTGTTTTATCAACCGAATTATCACTCAAACCAGCACTGGTTTCAATGTAACTTTGTGTGCTACATCCAGCCAGTGCTACTATCATCAATCCTACTACAGCGAAACGTTTCATGCCTAAATCCATCTAGTCAAAAGTATCAGTCACTCATCTTGACTGAAATCGCTTCACCTTGCATCCGTTTTTTTAATGTTCTTTTCGTTCTGTCGATGACATCACCGGCCAATTGCCCACAAGCCGCATCAATATCATCACCACGGGTTTTACGAATTGTTACCGTATTTTCGTATTCCATCAGCACTTTATTAAAGCGATCGATACGACTATTACTCGGTTTACCATAATCACTGCCTGGGAACGGATTAAATGGAATCAAGTTAATTTTACACGGCGTATCTTTTAATAAATGCGCTAATTCATGAGCTTGATCAGTTGAATCATTCACGTGATCAAGTAATACATACTCAATCGTTACTTTTTTACGATTGGCATTAGATTTACCGATATAGTTTTTAACTGATGCCAATAACGTTTCAATATTATACTTTTTATTGATCGGTACAAGTTCATCACGCAATACATCATTAGGCGCGTGTAATGAAATTGCTAATGCAACATCAATTGAATCAGCTAATTTATCTAAAGCAGGTACAACTCCTGACGTAGATACAGTTACACGACGTTTTGATAAACCAAAGCCGTAATCGTCTAACATCAAGTTCAATGCAGGTACCAAGTTTGTCATGTTAAGCAATGGCTCACCCATACCCATCATTACAACATTGGTGATTGCACGTTTCTTATTGTTAAAACCGATAACTTGTGTGGCACGCCATACTTGACCAATAATTTCTGATACACGCAGGTTACGGTTAAAACCTTGTTGTGCCGTCGAGCAGAATGTACATTCTAGTGCACAACCAACTTGTGACGATACACAAAGTGTAGCGCGATCACCATCAGGAATATAAACAGTTTCATATTCTTGACCGTCCACTTTTAATGCCCATTTAATTGTGCCATCATCACTACGTTGTTCTTGGCTAATTTCAGGCGCTTCAATAACAGTTTCACGTAATAATTTTTCACGTAACTTTTTATTCAAGTTAGTCATTTCATTAATATCATCACAGCCTTCATGATAGATCCATTTCATTACTTGATCGGCACGGAATGGTTTTTCGCCTATGTCAGCAAAATATTGGCGCATTGCTTTGCGATCTAAGTCTAATAGATTAATTTTTTTATTACTCATGAAGTGAGCCTCTGTCATTTATTTTATTCGGTTTGAAACAATTTAAGACTCAATTTTAAACAATATTTTAAGAATAGTTGGATAAAAAAGACGATGCTAAAATTGAGGTTTCAGGGCGCGGGATTGTACAAAGTTTAACGCCTAGACGCTAGCGCATTAACCGAATTAAACAAAATAATTTATTACCCGTTCTTTTCAATATCCAAGATTAGGGTGAGATAACAATCATTAAGACTGAATATCCGCGATAAAAAGGAAATAAATATAATATGACAGGAGGTTGTAACAGCTGGATAAAATCATAAAATCGGGCAGTAAATCAATCACGCATAGACACGTAATGTCTTTACAACCCGCTAGACTATAAAATTAACGTGAACAAACTTCATTTTCAGTAAAGAAGTAAGCTATTTCGCGTGCTGCAGATTCTTCACTATCCGAACCATGCACCGCATTCAAACGCATGCTCTCAGCATAATCACAACGTAATGTGCCTGCGGCCGCTTTTTCAGGGTTAGTCGCCCCCATTAATTCACGATAAAAAGTGATGGCATTTTCACCTTCTAATACTTGTACCATGATAGGACCAGACGTCATAAAGTCCATTAAAGGTTCAAAGAATTCTTTCCCTTTATGTTCTGCATAAAAACCTTCAGCTTGCTCACGGGTAAGGTGAAGCATTTTTGCTGCAACAACACTTAAACCACAAGCTTCAATACGAGAGTAAATAGCACCAATTAAATTTTTTCTTACTGCATCAGGCTTAACAATAGAAAAAGTGCGTTGAATTGCCATAATTTTTGACCTTAATTTGAGAAGTTTACTATCTTAGTTTGACTACCTAAGTTGAACAGTTCATCGATAAGATAACCTTTCAAAATAAAGGTTATCTTATTAACATTGACTTTAATTGCATTACAATTTTTAAACAAGTGTTAATCGCTAAAGACCTATGAAATACCGCGTAATGCGAACCTTATCCACCACAAATCTGATACATCGCCTAATTGATTAAATATCAAACTATTTATCGAGTGAATTAAGATCCAAGTCTGTCATCTTATTTAGTCCATCATTTTTATTCCTTGGCTCTGCTGGGTTAATATCAGCTTCAGTTTGATTAGAAATTACCTTTTCAAATTTACGTTTTTGCCAAAACTTCATACTAAATAATACTCCGACAGCTAGAATGAGTAAGGCTAGCAAACTACCTACCACCCACAATAATAAATTCCATTCACTTTCAGGTGCTTCTAAACCATCAGCAATCTCATCGGTAGCATTAGCCTGAGATGCAGTTGCTATCGGGATTAACGCGCTATCAATGATGATAGGTTTAGGGATAACAAATGCTTCCGGTGGCATATTGATCGTTATTTCTCGTCCCGCTTTCGTTGTTGCAAACAAAACTAATTCAATATCATAACCACCAATATCAGACGGCCGTTCAAACGTATAAACCTGCTCACTTATATTGGCTTCGCCATAAATAATAAAATCAGTACTTGGCCCGCCATTAACTGATGCTAAGCGGCCTTTAATCGCAATACTTTCGGGCTGTAGCTCTTCAATATCAAAGGTAAGTTTTAATTGTGGATCATTATCGGCTAACAAAGGCAGCATCTGGGTTTTTATTGGCCGAGGAAAAATAACCACATCTTGATTAAAACTACGGGTAAAAGCATGATTTTTTACCGCGACTTCAAACTTATACTTACCAGTAGCTAGATCCAATTGCAAAAAAGTAGTGAAAATACCATCTTCAGGTATTTCATCGTAAAACACACCTTTATCATTAAACTTTGCCAATTCTTGAGAGGTAAAATTGAAATTTTCGTCTTCTGTTCGGTTATAACCATAAGCAGTCATGATCAATTCTGTATCACGTAAATACGTTGCATTAAGGCGTTTTTTTAAATGATGTAGTTCACCACTCACTTTTAAACGTTCACCACTATAAAGCTGAATAGGTAAACGAGTAACTTGCAGTTTCACGTCTGACAATAGTTGAATACGGTTATCGCCTTGGATCTTACCAAGGGCTTGCCAAGGTCCAGGCATTGGATTTTCAATGGTTATAATGTCATGCTCTTTACCTTCAATCCAATGAACACGATCAGACTTATCCCAAATATAAACCTTACTACCGTCGGGACGAACCAAAATTACCGCTTTAGAAAAACGTTCACGCGCAATAATAAACGTTATTTTCTTAATTCCGTAATCAACACGAAAGCGGTTATCCAATAACGCGATATCATTTGTCTGATAAACATTAGTTTGATACACACTTTTAGCTGAAGCAAAGGTACTGATGCTAACTGCACCAATAAATGCCAATAACAACCAAATATTACGCATTTTTGTCCTTACTCTAGTGTACTTGCCACAATGCATCACCAACGATGCCAAGTCGTTCATTATGCGCTTTCAATTCATCATCTGTTGCCTGCACCACTTTCAATGATGTTCGGGTTGCAGCAAGTCGACGAATACCATTCCCAACTTGTGAGTTGGCACCATCTTGCGATAAATTCAATTTAGTTTGGCCACCTGTCATAAACAGATAGACTTCTGCCAAAATCTCCGCATCCAGTAATGCCCCATGCAGGGTACGGTGCGAATTATCAATACCATAACGGGTGCACAACACATCTAAGTTGTTTCGTTTACCCGGGAAAAGTTTCTTAGCGATAGCTAATGTATCGGTAATCTTACAAATTTCTTTAGTTTCAGGTAGACCTTTATTTAGTAATCTAAATTCATGATCCAGAAAGTTAATATCAAACGACGCATTGTGAGCCACCAGCTCTGCGCCATCAATAAAAGCAATAAACTCATCTGCGATGGTAGAGAAAGCGGGCTTGTCTTGTAAGAATTCATCGGTAATACCGTGTACAGCAACCGCCTCTGGATCAACTAAACGGTCAGGCTTGATATAAACATGATAAGTACGCCCCGTAGGCCGGCGATTAATCAACTCAATACAACCAATTTCAATCACGCGGTGACCAATGTGTACACCACCTGCGCCAGTATTCATACCGGTTGTTTCTGTATCAAAAACGATTATACGACCAGCGCCCTGTATTAACTCTGCATTGTCCAACGACATAAATCTCACCACCTAAATTAAACTGTCGCTATTCTAATATGAATTAGCGTTCGATTCACCTGATAACAGTCGTAAAATCGTCAAGATAAGGCTAAGAGGATTTATGTGGTAATTTTTGTGTTGCGCCAGTCGGCATAAAACGGCGATTCGCTCGACTCACTTGCCACCAGTTCTTAACTGGTGATATCGGCGCTCGACGTTTACGTGCAACAATAAAGTAGACCGATAAAAATGAAGGAAAATGCATTTGACCTATACTCTCAGACCACCAAGTTAATGGCTTTTTACCTAAAAAAGACGTAAAGCCAAAGCGATCATCTTGAATAATTTCAAAACCGAGTAATTCAAGCCAATCTTTAATACGTGCGGGGGTAAACATTCGACCCGACCAGGGTGGATGGTTACGCTTCACTCCAAGTAGTTTAACTAAACCACATAATGACAGCGGATTATAACCACTTAGGATCAAGTAGCCATCACCCGTTAAGACTCGCTCAACCTCTCGCAATACTTGATGCGGATCGGCAGAGAAATCTAATGATTGGGTTAAAATACAAGCATCAATACAATTTTCTTGAAAGGGTAAATGCGAAGGATCAATAAATACCCCGCCCATGCCTTGTTCTGACGTTGCTGTGACCTGGTGTTGTATACTGCTACCAAAACAATTAAGCTCACCACTTAGCGAACCTAGTTTTAGTAAATGATAACCAAATATTTTCGGGCTCCAGACATCAAGCCGAGCTTGAATTTGACTCGCAAGCCATCCTCCCATTGGCAGATCACTCCAAGAATGGGGAATTGTTATCTCATGCTTATGATGTGCAGGTTTTATTAACACGGCTATATCCGCTAAAATTTTGTTTTATATCTAATTAAAGATAATCCCATAAAGAGAACGATGCAATGCTTGAAGTCATTTCTATACCAACATTTAGCGACAATTATGTTTGGCTAATCAAAAATACTGAAAATAATCACTGCTGTATCGTCGATCCAGGCCAAGCCGAAGCGGTATTACAAGTAATGAATCAACAGAACCTGATTCTCGATGCCATTTTAATTACTCATCACCATTATGATCATATTGATGGTATTAGTGACATTCTGGCCGCATCAACCCAACCCGTTAATATCTACTCCTCCATTCCTATCGATGTAGAGGCTCCGGTCACCTTAGTCACCGAAAATAGCCAATTAAACTTATTAGATAATAGTTTAGCTTTAACCGTTATGGCGACACCAGGACACAAACGTGAACACGTCGTTTATTATAACCAAACCATGTTATTTTCTGGAGATACCCTATTCTCAGGTAGCTGTGGTCGCATCCTTGATGGTACTGCTGCAGCGTTATTTTCATCATTACAACGTATAAAAGCCTTAGATGAAAAAATTCAGGTATACCCTGCTCACGAATATACCCAAGCTAATTTAATGTTTTGCTATGCCGTCGAACCACAAAATATAGCGCTAAAAAAACACATCGAACATACAGCGAAATTACGTCAACAAGGACTACCAACCGTCCCCAACAGTCTTAAAAATGAAAAGCAGATCAATGTTTTTTTACGCACCAACGAAGCAACAGTGCGCATGGCGATGGAGAATAAACTGCTTGATATTCTCACCAGCGAACAAGCGGTGTTCACTGCATTAAGAGTCTGGAAAGATCATTTTTAACCCAAAAGTAAGCACACATACCCGAAATGAGACACTTGCTTTGTTTTCCCTTGGCGATTAGCATACCGGGGTTGTTCACTAATATAAGACGAATATGAAATTTAAATTATCCATTCCGGTATTGATATTACTGACCGGGTGTCAAATGACGCCTGAAGATCGTAGTAACGATGAGCAAACTACTATAAAGCCTGTCGTAGCCCAATCTCAAGAAGCCAGCAATAAAAAGAGCGGTTTAGATAGTATTACAGAAGAGAAAATTGCGAAACTAATTGTTACTGAAGACATAACCGTCGAACCTATTGATAATGTTTGGGTTCGCATTTCTGAACAAATGCTCATTCCTATTCCCGATAATGCGCGTATTGCAAAACACCGTAATTGGTACTTAAAGCATCCACAGCACTTAAAAACAGTATCACAGCGCGCTGAACCATTTCTATACCTTATCGTTGAAGAACTCGAACGTCGTAACTTACCGCTAGAACTAGCGCTATTACCAGTCGTCGAAAGTGCATTTGACCCCTTTGCCTACTCACACGGCAGTGCATCGGGTATGTGGCAATTCGTTCCTGGTACAGCGAAACGTTTCGGCCTCGAACAAAACTGGTGGTACGATGGCCGTCGTGATGTACTGGCATCAACCAGCGCCGCATTAACCTATATGGAATACCTGAACCGCCGATTCAAAGGCGACTGGCTGCATGCTCTTGCCTCTTACAATTCCGGTGAAGGTCGCGTAGGGCGTTCTATTAAGCGTAACCAAAAATCCGGTCTACCGACTGATTTCTGGTCCCTGTCTCTGCCAAAAGAAACAGAGGCATACGTTCCAAAATTATTAGCACTTGCTGATATTTTACAGAACCCAGAAAAATACAATGTCACACTGCCTGTAATTGATAACGAGCCTGCAATTCAGCAAGTTGACGTTGACAGCCAAATAGATTTAGCGCTTGCAGCTGATTTAGCTGGCATGGAAGTCGCTCAGCTACAACGTCTTAATCCAGGTTTCAACCAATGGGCAACAGCGCCAGATGGACCACATACGTTGTTAATTCCTAATGGTAATGTAGAAAAATTTAAAACTGCATTAGCAAGAACGGACGCAAAAGGTCGTCTAAACTGGGTTCGCTATAAAGTGAAGTCAGGCGATAGTCTAAGCGAGATTGCGCAAAACTATAATACTTCAACTAAAATCATTGCCTCGGTTAATAATCTAAACAGCAACATGATCAAAATTGGCCAAGCTTTACTCATCCCAATGGCAGCGAAAGAACTCGATTATTATAAATTTAGCGAATCATCACGTATCTCGCGCCGCCAAGAAAAACCAGCAGGCCGTTTTAAAGTTGTGCATAAGGTGCAATCAGGGGATAACTTATGGGATATTTCACGGGCCTATAAAGTTGACTACAAAAGTTTGGCTAAATGGAATAATATCGCACCTAAAGATGCGCTGAAGATCAATCAAAAGCTCGTGGTTTGGCAAGGTAAAAAACAAGGCAGCGCTAATGGCAAAGGTATTATGCGTAATATTACCTATAAAGTCCGTCAAGGCGACTCGCTTGCACGTATTGCAAATAAGTTTAATGTAAAAGTTAAAGACCTTGTAAGATGGAATGGACTGGCTAATCAGAAGTATATCCAACCAGGGCAAGCATTGCGCCTCTATATTGATGTAACAAAAGTAAATACCTAGTCAACTCATCAATATCAGCTCATCACGCATTTACAGCTTAAAATGCATATATAAAAAATGGCTTACGCTAAGATTTCATTCTTAACCGTAAGCCATTTTTACTACGCTTAATTTGCATATTTTAACACTCGTTAAAACGTAAATTATAAACCAAGCATATCGTCTTTCAGATCATCATCAGCAGGCTTATCACCTAACCAGATAGACAACACAGCTTGACGAAAATCGTCATTATTAATCGTTGATAGCTTTTCATTATTTTTATATGTAACCAAACCTTTTCCTGGCGTACTCACTAAAGTAAATTGATCACCTTTAACAATCTCTTCGCTAAACACACCAATAAATTCTGCAATTTCAGCTGAAATTGGTGCTGTATTACCTTCAGTGGCACCATCAAAGCCGTCATTAATCGCCGATACCATTTTATCTGACGTAATCAATCCAGAGATAATATTCAGACGAATAGCACTTACATCTTGGCTTTTTACGACATCCTTATTCGCTTTTTGTGTAAATAGCGAACCGACGTACAGATCAATAAAAAATTTACTACGAACACCCGCGCCTTGATAATTGAGTGAGGTGCCTTCGAGAGATACATTATCTGGAACTGAAACGCCTGACACTTCCTGTGCAGCATTTACAGAGAAACTTAATAGCACTGCTGACGTTAGAGTTGCTAATTTATTCATGACTTAATCCTATGTAGGTCAGTATTAAAGTTTTAATTTAACCATAAAGAAGCTAGAGCTAAAACTCTAAATCTTTATATTACATCAATTTAATACCATTTAATTACAACTGAATTAATACCTAATAAAAAAGCCACTTATTACAGTAATAAGTGGCTTTTTCTAATTTTACAATGCTAATTTAACGTAACTAAAAATGCTACTTTTTAAATTTAGAATTCCAAATTTCACTGTTAATCTTTTTATCGATTTCAGGGTATTCAGCACTATCAAATGTAGGAGTCTTACCTTCAGCGAGTTGTTTGTTGTAATCTTTCGCTACGATGAACACATACTTAGACAGCATTAAGATGGCAATAATATTAACCAGCGCCATTAAGCCCATTGATGCATCAGCCATATTCCAAATCAGATCTGATTTAGCAACTGCACCAAACATAACCATACCTAAAACAGCAGCACGGAAGATCCATACCATCACTTTTGAATCACGATTCAAGAATAAGATGCTTGTTTCTGCGTATGAATAGTTCGCAACAATTGACGTAAATGCGAAGAATAAGATTGCAATAGCAACAAAGGTACTACCCCAATCGCCGACATGAGATGACAAGGCATGCTGAGTTAATTCGATTCCGCCAACACCTGATGTATCACCAAGATCAGAAAGTAGAATGATAGACGCAGTCGCAGTACAGATAACGATAGTATCAATGAACACACCTAGCATCTGAACATAGCCTTGTGATGCAGGGTGATTCGGGAATGGTGCCGCACTTGCAGCAGCATTCGGCGCACTACCCATACCAGCTTCATTCGAGAATAAACCACGCTTAATACCTTGCATCATAGCAACACCTAAAGCGCCACCAGCAGCTTCTTCTAAGCCAAATGCAGATTTAACGATAAGTTCGAGAACGGCAGGTAGTTCTGAAATATTCATTGCAACAACAACAAACGCAATCAGAATATAAGCAAGCGCCATGAATGGAACCACGATTTCAGCAAATGCGCCGATCACACGTAGACCACCAAAAATGATAAAGCTTGTAAATACAACTAATACAATACCAACAATAGCTTTATCAAAGCCAAATGCATTGTGCATTGAGTTTGCAATTGCATCAGACTGAACAGCGTTAAATACCAAACCAAATGCAACGATTAAGCAGATAGAGAAGACAACGCCCATCCAACGACGGCCTAAACCTTTTTCCATGTAGTAAGCAGGACCACCACGGAAGTTACCGTCAGTATCTTTTGTTTTGAATAATTGTGCTAATGAACTTTCTGCAAAACTAGTCGCCATACCAATAACGGCAATAAGCCACATCCAGAATACCGCACCAGGGCCACCAGCAGTAATTGCAACCGCAACACCAGCAAGGTTACCAGTACCAACACGCGCAGCTAAACTTGTACATAGCGCTTGAAATGATGATACACCTTCAGTGCTGCTTTTACGGCTACCAGCAAGAACAGAGAACATGTGAGTAAAATGGCGGAACTGAATAAAACCTAATTTAAAGGTAAAATACAGACCTGTACCGATAAGTAAATAAATCAGTACAGAGCCCCACAGCAGCCCATTGATAAAGTCGATAACTTCCGTCATATTTTCTTTTCCACAATATTATTAAAGTCCATAGATGGCAGTAAATGTAACACCACCAGCTAAACGAGGCGCGGAATATAACATAAAAAACCAGTAAATTGTTAATAAACAGGCGTTAAAATTACCGAAGCCGCAATACCAACCCTAACTAGATACATATATGTAAAATATTCATATCATTTTTTACATAAACTATTTTATATCTTTTTCATTTTAGACCTTTTTACGTGACCTATAACTCAAATATTAAGTAAAATATGACTAAGGGCATTAAAAAAATGTTATAGAGAAAGGGTAACTATCATAACAAAGGTGATCCCATGGAAGGAATAAATCAAGTGTCGATAGAAAATACAAAAAAAGAAACAAAATCGTCTTCAAAACGAAAATGGCGTGAGATTGAAGCGATAAAAGACAAGCTAAGCTTAAAAAAGGAAATGGATGGTTATAACGATCCTTTAAGTTATTATTCCGATCTTATTGCTTAAATAAAAAACCGCATTTAATGCGGTTTTTTTATCGTAACATGAATGAAATCTCGCTATCTATACCAAACAAAGATCTTCTTCTGCTTCGCAAGTAAACCCAGCCTGAGTGATCTGCTGTTTTAGTCGGTTGTACGTATCATTAAACTCAGCAGTAGCCTGTCGTTCTTGTGAAGAGCCATTTTTCCACAAATGTTCAATATGACACCAATCATCAGGGGTAAATTTCTCCGCCATGAGTGGCATCACGACATTCGTTTCATATTGAATATGCGTACGCTGCTTATTAATAAACCCTTTTAACTGTGCCGCAAGTTCACCAAACGGCATGACGGAATCAAGTTGAATCATATTTAATGAACTTGATAATTCACGGCTAAGAAAGTTTAAGCTTTGATGTTCACTCGCTAATCTATTCGGCATAGCTGCATCTTCAACATAATGCTCAAGATAATACGAGTAAATAAGATCTTCTTTTGGGTGATGGTATCGCTCAATATAATTACGTAAATAATTAACGATATCACCCATCAGTGTGAAATTAACACCTTGCTGCTCAGACTCAAGTTCTGCTAACTGCTCAGTTAATACATTTAACAGCTGATCTACTTGTGCATGATCTTTAATAATGAGAGATAACATACAAACTCCAATATGAAAATTACCTCCCTTCATAGTATACCCATATAGTAATAGTCACTTTGATCAGGTTCACGTTTACCGATTCAGTTATAGCAAGCTGTCAATGCCACTGACTTGCCAATTAATAGTTTTCTGATGACGTGATTGTAAACGTGTATTAATAGAAGAAAAATGCTGACAGCCAAAGAACCCCCGACTTGCAGACAATGGCGATGGGTGCACACCTTCCAAAACATGATGTCGACGACGATCAATATGACGGCCCTTCTTCTTCGCATGATTGCCCCATAATACAAAAATGATCTCTTCATCTTGCTGATTTAGCAATTCGACCACATGATCCGTAAACGTCTCCCAACCTGATTTAGCATGCGAATGGGCTTTAGCCTGCTCAACAGTAAGCACTGTATTTAACATTAAAATACCTTGTTGTGCCCACTCCACTAAATAACCATGATCAGGTGCTGTAAAGTTTTCGAGATCAGTCGTTAACTCTTTATACATATTTCGTAATGAAGGCGGGATCTTAATGCCTGGCAATACCGAAAAACATAATCCATGTGCTTGTTCGGGTCCGTGGTAAGGGTCCTGCCCCAATATAACCACTTTCACATCACTTAAAGGGGTTAATGAAAAAGCTTGAAATACATCGGCTTCTTTAGGATAGATGGTTTTCCCTGCTGCTCTTTCAGTCGAAATAAAATTTTGTAACTCTAAATAATAAGCTTGCTGCTGTTCGTGCAACAAAAATTCTGACCAAGTTTTCATTAATAGATCCCAAAAATTAGCATTGCCAAAAACCTAATTTTATCGTAAAAAGCCTCCTTTAAAACTGTTTTGTCATTAAATTGATTAAAAACGAGGAATTCCGAAAATAATGGAGCAAAAAATGACTAAGTTTATTGGTGCGCACGTATCTGCAGCTGGCGGTGTGTGGAATGCCCCTAAAAATGCCCACGATTTAGGTGCAACCGCATTTGCTCTATTTACCAAGAATCAACGTCGTTGGGATGCAAAAGCACTAAGTCCCGATGATATTCGTAAATTTAAAGCCAATTGCAAACGCTACAATTTTACCTCGGCACAAATTTTACCACACGATTCTTACTTAATTAACCTTGGGCACCCAGAAGCAGAGGCATTAGAAAAATCGCGTAATGCCTTTTATGATGAAATTCACCGTTGCGAACAGCTAGGTTTAACCTTGCTTAACTTTCATCCTGGTAGTCACTTAAAAAAAATATCGGAATCGGAAAGTTTAAAACGCGTAGCAGAATCAATTAATCTTGCGCTTGAAAAATCGACGTCTGTCAAAGCCGTTATCGAAAACACCGCAGGTCAAGGGACTAACTTGGGCTATAGTTTTGAGCACCTTGCCGACATCATTGAACAAGTAGATGATAAGAGTCGTGTAGGTGTGTGTATTGATACTTGCCATACCTTTGTCGCAGGTTATGATTTACGTACTTTTGAAGCCTGTGAAAAAACCTTTAATGATTTCTCAAGTATTGTGGGCTTTGAATACCTAGCTGGTATGCACATTAATGACAGCAAAGTCGAGCTAGGCACCAAAGTTGATCGCCATCACAGCTTAGGTCAAGGTTATATTGGCGAAGATGCCTTTAAATTTATCATGCAGGATGAACGCTTTAATGGTATACCTATAGTATTGGAAACAATAGATGATACTATTTGGGCTAATGAAATAGCCTGGTTACAGCAGTTAGCCACACATAAATAAGATATAGTAATACAAATTATATCAATTGTTATAAAGGCCCAAACGCGCGGAGCCGAGTTTGGGTATAAAAAGGATTATCAACGAGGACTGTTGATAACAGATAGGGATGTAATTTGAAATACTCAATAGAGCTTGTACCCCGTACATGGGAAACCTTAAACACTGAAGTCGAAGAAGTCAGCCAATTTAGTCAAATAAATACGCTAAATATTCCAGACTTACTTCGCTTTGATGTTCGCAGCTGGGATGCTTGCGATCGTCTACAAGATAAGTTTGATGAGGTAATCCCTCATTTGCGTGCTATCGATTTTGATTTAAGAAACGGCTTTCCATTAACTGATTTTTTCCGTCATAGTAAAATCAATTCAGTACTTGTCGTCGAAGGCGATCCACCGCAAGATATTTCACATCGAACCTACCGTAATACATCATGTGAACTTATCCGAATTATCAAAAAAGAACTGCCATATATGAAGGTTTACGCTGCCATCGATCAATATCGAACCAGTATGCGTAAAGAACTCGATTATATTCACGACAAAATTGATGCTGGTGTTGACGGCTTTTTCACTCAACCATTTTTTGATTTGAAATTTCTCGATTTATACATGGATATGCTACAGGATACAGAAGTATTTTGGGGTATGAGTCCAATTCACAGTGAAACAAGTAAGTCCTACTGGGAAAACAAAAATGACGTTGTCTTTCCAAGTGATTTCGAAGCAACTAAAGAATGGAATATTAATTTTGGCCGAGCAATGATCAAAAAAGTGCAAGCCAAAAATGATAATGTCTATTTTATGCCAATTAGAGCGAATGCCAGCGAATACCTTAGCAAATTACTCGCGGAAGATTAACGACATTGCCGTTTAACAGAAATAAGTAAACCACTTAATTATTACCTAAGTGGTTTACTTTTTATCTTCTAACAGCGTAAGCAAGTTATCAAGCTTATTATTCAATTGTGTAATTCTGTCACTTTCAACGCCTGTTAATTTAGTATACGTCCATTGGATCAAGGTTTCTAATCCATGCAAAGATATATATTCACCGGCAGTATGCAACTTAAACGTCTTATCAACCTTTTCACCTTGACGTAATAGCTCCTCAAAAAACATAGACGATTTTTCACCGGCTATATTTAGTCCATCAATGCTATTACCGTATGCACCTAATCCTGCAAGCCAAATCTGTCGAACAACATTCATTTTAGTCGCTAACGTAATTTCAACAGTATCACCATCGGCCTTTTTTGAAGATTTAATATCTGGATTATGAATATCATTAATAGCAACACAGTTATCAATCAATACATTATTGTTAACAACATCATTAGTTACGTTACTGTTTTTATTCTGACGCATTGTTAAATCTTACTATTGATACTAGGAACTATTAAGCATAGGTGTAATAGTCATAAATGAGAGCAGAACTTGGATCCTTGTGATCTTAATTGTAAAATAAAAGACGATTATCAATTGAAACACATCACATGAAAACTGGGTTAAATACGATCTAACATACTAATTTATCGATAAAAACTGCGTTATATGCTGTGATATGTCATTTATTTGTTGTGGTGTAACAGTATGCTCTGCAGGGTAGCGACTATAGCGAGGCTCATAACCTAAGGCTTCTAAATATTTTACGGCATCTAATCCAAGAGACTCAGCAACAACAGGATCAGCACTACCATGGTAAACATGAATCGGTAATGTAAGGTTATTCTTGTGTACCTCAATCGTTTTATACGTTGCAAAGTAACTCGACATCACCATTAATCCAGCTAATGGCTTCTGAAATGTGAGGGCACTTTGATATGCCACTGCACCACCTTGGGAAAAACCAGCAACAATAATACGCGTACTATCAATACCTCGGTCAATCTCTCGTTGGATCAAATGCTGTACTTGCTCCACACTTATCATCAGACCTGGCATATCAATTTTTCGCTCAAGTGTCATTTCTAAGATGTCATACCATGCTGGCATTTTGTAACCATTATTAATGGTTACCTTAATGTCTGGTGCATGCGGAAAAACATAGCGCACTTGATGTTCGACGGGTAATGTGATCATAGGGACTACAGGGGCAAAATCATGACCGTTAGCGCCAAGTCCATGTAACCAAATAACGCTCGCATTTGCCGGAAGATTAGGTTCAATTTCAACACAAGGTAAATATGTCATTATGTTTCCTTACAATAAGTTGTTTTTAGAGGATAGGTCATCGTATAAATTCACAACGAAACAACGATAACCATGTTAACTGGCAATAAAGTGGTTATAATAGCGAAGTTATCTTTATTTATGGTGAGTTATTTAATGAAAATTTGTAGTGTTGAACTAGCAGGCAATGAAGTAAATCTATGTTTCCTTTCTTTAAAAGATGGAATGTTTGAACTTATTGAATGCCGTAAAAGAAAAATTACCTTAGCAAGTTCAACTGAAGCGTATCAAATGCGTCAGTTTCATAAAGAATTTGCCCAACTAATGCAAGATTATAAAATTGAACATGTGGTGATCAAAGAACGTCTTACTAAAGGTAAATTTAGTGGTAGTTCTACAAGCTTTAAAGCAGAAGCAGCTATCCAACTTGTAAATAGCGTAGAAGTGAGCATGATTTCACAAACGTACTACAAGCAACTACTACAAGATCACCCGATCTTCGTTGAATTTTCTGAAACTGGCCTGAAAAAATTCCAACAGAATGCATTCACACTTGGTTGCCTATTTTTAAACGAACAAGCGGCAAATAACGCGCTTTAAGTATAAGATTATTAGCAGGCTAAGTTAACTTAGCCTGCTTTATCCCGCCATCGCTATGCCGTAAATAATGCTGGTTGTAACTGTTTTATTTTATCTACGATATCTACCGGTACGGGCATTTTCTTATGCTCTCGATAATCCACAAAAACAATTACCCCTTCGCCTTCTGCAACAACACGCTGTAACGTATTACTCCACACCGCATACTTCATGATAAGTTTATGTTCAGAAAACTCTGACACTGTAGCGCCAATTTGAATAGTATCAGGGGATTTAAGTGGTGCTTTAAAGCGACAATTCGTCGCGGCTAAAATTGGACCAATACCATGCGCTTGCATGTATTCCATTGCCTTAATTTGATCAAAATAACCAATCCGCGCTTGTTCAAAATAACGGAAATACACGGTATTATTAACGTGACTAAAGGCATCCATGTCACCCCAGCGTACAATGTCATCGACAATAATCGGATACAGCTGTTTAAATTTATCCATAAAATTCATTCCATTAATCATAACTAAAACAAAGAGCTAAAACAAAGGGCCAAAACGCGCAACAATCGGGTTATGATCGGATGTTGTTGTTTCATAAGATGAGGCACTTATTTGTTGCAACCCTCTAAAATAAATATCATCGAGGGGATGACCAAATGCAGTTTCACGCACATCGTTTTGATAAACCAATTGTCGTAACTCAACACTTGCCGTTACCTCAATCAGCCTGCTCAAGCGCTTATTTGTCCAAGTATTGAAATCACCAGCCATAATGACAGGTCCCTGATGCTGACGAATCACAGAAATTACG
The DNA here is from genome assembly GCF_900120065.1 of Moritella viscosa. Taxonomy (NCBI): domain Bacteria; kingdom Pseudomonadati; phylum Pseudomonadota; class Gammaproteobacteria; order Alteromonadales; family Moritellaceae; genus Moritella; species Moritella viscosa. Next base: position 19,782 of record NZ_FPLG01000012.1, on the reverse strand, counting down.
CTTTCTAATTGCTGATTAAATTCATCAACACCCAGTGTAAAATTAATCATGTGCATATTAGCAACAAGCAGTGGTTTATCACTGCCCGTCCAAGGGTAATAACTAATCAACGACGATTTAGGAAAACGAATCCAAGGCTCCGCTAATGCTTGTTTACACACTGATATCGGTTCTATTTTACTTGCTGTTAATACACCCATCGACTGCTTATAAATACTAAAAGCTTCAACTTGTGTCCAACTTAACCCATACTGCTGCATTAATTGATGTAACAAGAAGCTTAATTTAGCTTCTTGTAAGACGATCAAATCATTTTGTTCAATTAATGTAGTTAACTCTGAACGCCAATCATCACCCTGTTGCTTATAAATATTCCAATCCACAATACTAAATTCAGCAGGTAATGAAATCTGTTCAATATCAGTGCTGTTATTCGTTAAAAAGGTAGGACATGTGCTTGTAGAGTCATTAATAAAACCGAATTGCTCGCTCTTACTTGATGTTGAGCCAGTAGCTTCCCATGAAGAGTTTAATTTTGGCGTGTCAGCAATATCAAAACAGCCCGATAAAGAGAAGGCAAAGGTAAAAATAATGGCCGCGCGAGAAAAGGTATAATTCATGTTCATATCACATAATCAAAATATATCTTATTATACTGAATAAAATAGAATTAATTCAAAACTAATATCATTATTGTTTCAAAATAGTGTCATATCTCAAAAAAGTGACAAAATAAAGCACTAAATAATACAAATAGAGATTAATTTCAAAAACTTAAGCCTAATCACATTTTAATTAACTTATAATCAACTAACCCGCCGTTAATAACATACTCATTAACGGCGGTCATACTATTAATTAACGTACTTACGCTAGCATCCCCATCATAGACAATACTTGAAAGGTAACCACACAAACGGCAAATATAATCACAACCGCCATACGTGTATAACCACCAGTAACAAGAAAGTCAGTGGTTGGTAAATGCTTACGCGCCTGAAAAGCGAGTGCGACAGGTGTAAACAAAGCAAATACAGCGGCAGCGAAGCCCGCATAACCAATGGCGTAGATAAAACCATTTGGAAATAGCACACCGCCTATCATTGGCGGTACAAATGTCACTAAAGCCGTTTTACTACGACCAGACAAGGTATCATTAAGTTTCAATAAATCAGTAAGAAAATCAAATAAACCTAATGCCACACCCAAAAACGATGTTGCTACAGCAAAATTAGCAAATAGTTGTAACGTAATCGCTAATGTAGCACCTGATCCCGTAGACTCTAACGCAGAAACGAGTGCCCCCATATTGCCACCTTCGGCAATAACAGAAGCAAATCCATCACGACCAATCACAGTAAAACTCGCAAGCAGCCAGATGATATATATAGTCAGTGCTAACAAACTTCCGTAACGGATGGAATTAACGACTTTCGCGCTGTCTTTTTTATAATATTTAACCAGACTTGGAATATTAGAATGAAAACCAAAACACACCATTAATGAAGGTATTGCAGCCCAACTATAAGGTAAACGTTCTGTCATCTCAGCAAATGGTTGTAATAAAGAAAAATTTGCTCCACTAAGCAAGCTGAAAATAGCGATGCTAAAAGTAATCACCATCCCACCTAACATTGCAGAAGTAAAACGATCAACCGCTTTAGTACTAAAGCTAACAATCAAGCCCAGTAATACCGCAAAAATAAAACTAGCGACAGACTGATCAATCTCAATATCTAAACCCGATTGCAAGCTGTGCCCCAACATCGAGCCACCACCCGAAATATAGGCATATACTAAGATATAACTGACAAACATCACCGACAAACCATTCAACATGCGTAATGATGTTGGTAATAAAGCCTTCGTCATAGAATCAAAATTAACACCATGCTTAAATTTTTGGTTCGCTTCAAGTAAGTAAAGTGCTGAACTGTACATACAGAACCAAGATACACACAAAAATAGGACTGCCCAACCAAACCACATGTTTGATGTTAATACTGGTAATGAAAACATACCGGCACCAATACTTGTACCCGTAATAATAAATACACCACCAAGTGAGGATGGCTGCACTTCTTGATTTGCAGTCATGACTTCAGACATAAACCTACTTCCTAATTAATAATGTTTGTAATAATTCTTTTTCAATATTACTCATTGATTTCAAATTATTTGAACCTCGAGTAATAGTGGCAATACTAATATTGTGTATTTTCGCTATTTCACGCTGTGATCGCTCGCCAAGTAAAAGTTCTTTATAAACCAAAACACGAGCATTAATAGCATTTAATTCTTCTGACGAAAGCAGCAATGGCAGAACCAGTGAAATATCGTCTTTACTGGATATATCTAAAAGTAATTCATTGATCATAATATAAAAACTACGCATTAACACTGCAATGGCGTAATGGTACAGCATTACACGCTGAAATATCAAGTTTAATTACTCTAAGCAAATTAATAATTTAGTTATCAATACAAGTAAACACCTTTACAGAGTCTTTTTTACGAATATGCTACTATATGGCTAATTCGAGTTCCAATGCGTGATGACATACAGCATTTACGCAATGGAATGCAAGATTCGAAAAACGCATTACAGTGATATAGCTAAGAACAGTAGAAATAAACCGATCTTAGCTGCAAGTTAAACAATCATAAGAGCCATTTATAATGATCAACCAAATGCCCGTCCTTCGTTCTACTATCCATCCAGATGTAACCGCACCTAAAAATACTGACCAACGGGTCGCAACACGCGGCATTATTACTCAAGGTGAAGAGATCTTATTGATCTTCACTGCGCGCTACCATGATTACAGTTTACCGGGTGGCGGATTGCATGACGATGAAGACATCATTACCGGTTTAATCCGAGAAGTTGAAGAAGAAACAGGCGCCGAAAATATTCATAACGTAGTACCTTACGGTAGTTACGAAGAACTTCGCCCTTGGTACAAAGACGGCTTTGATAGTATCCAAATGCTATCCTATTGCTTTACTTGTAATGCCAACAAACAATTAGGCACACCACGCTTAGAAGAAAATGAAATAAAAAATGGCGTTAGCGCGCTATGGATCAATATCCACGATGCGATTGCACATAACCTTGACGTCATAGCTAGCCACCCTAGAGCTGGCCTATCAATTGAGCGAGAAACCTACCTACTACAAAAAATAGCCAAAGATATCGTTACAAAATAGTCCATTAGCCTCCATAAAGTCATTATGGAATTGTGATTAGTTGTGCAGCTCCCTTTATTGTATTCTTAACTTAAGGGTAGAGTTCAATAAAGGTATTACCTATGCAACCGGAATTTAAATCACAAATTGACATGCTACTGTTCGGCCTTGATATTATGACAGGGCTATTCATTTTACTCCTCTTCGGTGGAATAATTAGTGTTATCTACATGTATATCGTAGATAAAAGACAAACTAAACAGGCTATTCGCCATAACTATCCAGTCATCGGACGATTTCGATACCTATTTGAAAAACAAGGAGAATTCTTCCGTCAGTATTTTTTGCACAAGATCGTGAAGAAATGCCTTTCAACCGAGCTGAACGGTCTTGGGTTTATCGCGCGGCAAAAAATGTTGACCGCACCCTCGCGTTTGGCTCGACACGTAATCTCAATCAAGTAGGTACTATCATGTTTATGAATTGTGCCTTTCCAACATTAGCCGAAGATGCGATCGCCCCACAAACTATTACCTTGGGTCCCAATTGCCCATATCCATACGTAACAAATTCAGTCTTTAATATTTCGGCCATGAGTTATGGTGCTATTTCAAGACCTGCTGTATTAGCATTATCCTATGGTGCAAAAGAAGCCGGTTGCTGGTTAAATACGGGTGAAGGCGGCCTATCCGTTCATCATCTTGCCGGCGGTGCCGATCTCGTTTATCAAATAGGCACAGCAAAATATGGCGTGCGAGATAAATACGGTCATTTAAGTGATGAAAAATTAAAATCAATTGCCGAAATAGAACAAGTTAAAATGTTTGAAATAAAACTAAGCCAAGGGGCTAAACCAGGTAAGGGAGGCATATTACCCGGTAAAAAGGTCACACTAGAAATAGCAAAAATTCGAGGTATTCCCGTCGGTGAAGACTCCATCAGTCCAAACGCTCATCCAGAAGTAAAAAATGTTGGTGATATACTGGATATGGTCGCACGTATTCGCCAAGTAACAGGTAAGCCAGTCGGGTTTAAATTTGTATTAGGTCATACTCAATGGATAGCAGAATTATTAACAGAAATAATCGAACGTGGTCCCGAGTCAGCGCCCAATTTTATGACGTTAGACAGTGCAGATGGTGGTACAGGCGCAGCGCCACAACCACTCATGGATTATGTGGGTTTACCTCTAAAAGAAAGCTTACCTTTACTTGTTAATATGCTGGAAAAATACAATTTACGAGACCAAATTAAAGTCATCGCGTCAGGAAAACTGATCACCCCATCAAAAGTCGCTTGGGCATTAGCCGTCGGCGCCGATTTTATTGTTTCCGCACGTGGAAACATGTTCGCGCTAGGTTGTATTCAAGCATTACAATGTAATAAGAATACTTGCCCAACAGGTATCACAACCCACAACCCAAAACTGCAAGAAGGATTAGATGTTCAAGATAAAGCACTGCGGGTTGCAAATTATAACAAATACATTCATTACGGTGTTGGTCTAATCGCTCATTCATGCGGTGTTAATGAACCAAGGAAACTACGTCGTGATCATGTACGTATTGTCACTGAAAATGGGTTATCTATCGCACTTGATAAACTCTATCCTATCGAATAAACAAGCCGAATACATGAGCCTAGATTTTAATTTTTTAATACTTTTTAATCAATCTTAAATCTAGGCTAAAATATCTCAAGCTCTTGATTAATAATTCTAATAGTTCCGTGTATAACAGTATTCCTAACAACCGATTTTTAACGATCGTCAGGAAAGGGAATAAAAATGAAACTGTTAGTCAAACAAGATGTGGGGGATATTCATAAAGACCACTTGAAGATTTTAGATAATGTGATTACTTTTTTACAGCATAATATCGACGGTCTTGAATTCCTTCCTTTCAATCTAAGTGAAGAACAAGGTGATTACCAGCAAGCTTTTCAGCGACAAACAGGGATCATTTTCACACCTGCTAATTATCGTCATTACCGTTTACGTTTATTATCGGTTGTTGATGCGTTGCTTTATATCCACACATCATCTAATGATAGCGATGCTTATGAACTTTCTTATAATTTAAGCTCCATCCATCCGAAGCCAGTTTTTTTTGCAGTCTGGCGAGGAGCACCAATCAAAAGCCCACTTTTAAAAGAATTAGATCAAGATTATCCAGTTACTTACTGCCAGTTTAGTCATCCAAGAGAATTACTCGAAGGGTTTAAACGTTTTCTTCAAGAATATGGTGAAGACGTCATAATGATAAAAGCAGAAAAAGAGTTGGTATAAATTTCTAGAGTAATTTGCGCATAATTAACTTACGATAACATTTGCAATGGTGACTAAAGTGAAGATAACGACTTATACAGATTTTGGCATACGCACACTCATGTATTTATCCACTCTTCCAAAAGGACAACGCTCAAGTTCTGCGGAAGTAGCTAATGTGTATGACGCATCACGAAACCATATTGCTAAAGTCATAGCACACCTGTCAGCTCTCAACTATATAGAATCATCGAGAGGTAAAAATGGCGGTATATGGTTAGCAAAACCCGCATCAGAAATAAATATTGGTCAGCTAGTCCGAGCGCTAGAAAATAATTTAAAAGGTATCGATGCCAACGCAAGTGACAGCGACATTGTACCAATTTATCAATTAAAAAAAGTACTAGAAACAGGCATTGAAGCTTTCCTAAAAACACTAGATCAATATTATCTGACTGATTTACTCAATGATACATATCAATTTGAATCGCTACCTTATACAAAACAAGCATGATAGTCATTATGCAGCTTTATATAGTCTTGTGTAACTTATAATCACCCCGGCTAAAGGTATATGTAGGCGTATTTAACTGACAATATTTGAAGATAAATACCGCCACAACATATACCTCAAAATTGATAGTTCATTATTGACAACAATATTCATCTGGTGCAATGTAAGCGGCAGAATTATACATCTAGCGCGTTAAGCCTAGAATAATTAACACTATTATTAAATAAAGGATCATTTGAAATGGCTTTCGACGTAAAAATTCAACTAAATAAAAAATTTACAGTACCTGCAGATATAGATACCGTTTATAAGCTTTTAGCTGACGTTCCGGCTTCAACCAGCCATTTTCCAGATCTAGAACATTTGATCGAAGAAGCTGCAAACACTTACCGCTGGGAAATGAAAAAAATTGGTCTAGGTCCGATTCAACTTCAAACAATTTATGCATGCGAATATACCTGTGATGCTGCGAGTAAATCCATTGTTTGGGAACCTCGTGAAACGGCTAATAATAGTGCACAAGTATCTGGTAAATGGATCATAACAGAGACCAGTACTGGATGTGATATTAACTTATTAACAGATGCTGTGATTACAATTCCACTACCAAGTCTGGCTGGTATCGGTTTGAAGCCAGTTGTTAAAGTTGAATTTGAAACATTAACAAATACTTATATCAAAAACTTAGCTAAAACATTATCGAAGGTAGCTACAACAGCTTAATTCGATCTTCATATAATAAGTTTAAAAATCGCAATGAAGCTAAGTTAGGGCACTAATTCAGCTTCATTGCTCTCCCGCTCACTCCCCAAATTTCACCTTACGAACTTTAGAATAAAAAACAAACAACCAACAGTTCGTTCACACAAATGTAGCAAAAAACTGCAATATACAGCACACACTCGAAATATAAGCATTTAATTCCACACTTAGATTATTTAGTGACATATAAAACTATCAAGTGAATAATTCAAAGGTTTAAGTAAACAAATAACAAGCATTTTAGAGTTATCATCTGATTAAAGCACTTATATCGGTGTTTTTAATATGTTATTAGTATGTACATAACCATATACATAACCCAGGATGGGAAAATGACAACAAGCACAACAATTGACAGTCGCTGGTCTAGCGAATTTAAATACGTACTTGCAGCAGCAGGCGCGGCTGTAGGTTTAGGTAATCTTTGGAAATTCCCCTACATCATGGGTGAAAATGGTGGTGGAGCGTTCGTTCTTGTCTACCTGTTTTGTATTCTACTAATCGGTATTCCTGTCATGATGGCAGAAGTAATGATTGGTAAACGAGCTCGTACGTCACCAGCAAATGCTTCAGCGACAGTTGCAAAAGAGTCTGGCGGTTCAAGCATCTGGTCTCTACTGGGGGCGTCGGGTGTTATCGCAGGTTCATTAATTTTAAGTTTCTATATCGTTATTGCAGGTTGGGCAGCAGCTTACATCTTCTTTGGCATGAGCGGCGACTTCCTTGCAACAGCAGGTTCTGAAGTTTCTCATAAAGATGAAATTGGTGCGCTATTCACAGGTTTAATTACTGATACCACCCAACTAATTTTATGGTCTTCAATTACAATTGTCGCTGCAATGTTAGTATTAATTCGTGGTGTTAATGCAGGTTTAGAAAAAGCCGTTACCTACCTAATGCCCCTACTGCTAATCTTATTAACGATCATCATGGTTTACGCAGCGGCAACCGGCAATTTTGGTGAAGCAGCACAATTCATGTTCTCGCCAGATTTCTCTAAGCTATCAATTGATGGTGTGCTAACTGCACTAGGTCATGCATTCTTCACTCTAAGTTTATCATCAGGCATCATGATGGTTTACGGTGCATACATGCCTGAAGGCACATCAATCGCAAGAACATCGATCTGGATCGCGATCATGGATACAGCGGTAGCACTTATCGCAGGTATGGCTATCTTCCCAATCGTATTTGCTAACGGTATGGAGCCTTCTGCAGGTCCTGGTCTACTATTCGTTTCATTACCTATCGCGTTTGGTCAAATGCCTCTAGGAACACTGTTTGGTACGCTATTCTTCATCATGGTAACATTCGCTGCTTTCACATCTGTGATCGCACTACTTGAATCACCAGTAGCCTACTTAAATGAACGTCTTGGTTTGAGCCGTGCTAAAGCAACAATCGTAGCAGGCTGTACTATTTGGGGTCTATCACTACTAACTGTGTTCTCACTCAGTGGTGCACCTTGGGCTCAAGATGTTGTTATGGGGCTAAGCTACTTTGATGCTTTAGATAAACTGACAGCAAATATCATGTTACCACTTGCAGGCCTATTCACAGCAGTATTAGTCGGCTGGGTAGTAAATGAAAAAATCACTCGTGAAGAGTTTGGTTTATCAGAAGGTGCTTATAAAGCTGTGCTCTTCTGTCTACGTTATTTATCACCAGTGGCAATTGCAATTGTATTCTTGCAAGCTGTAGGTCTAATTAGCCTTTAATAAACAATAAATACTAAAAAGGCTTCATAATGAAGCCTTTTTTATTTCTATGATTTAATCGTTAATAACTAAAATTTCAATAAGCACTAACCAAAGATTGCTCTAATTAACAGCATTACTTCTGTTGCACTTTTACCTTTTTCAACTTCAATAATCATAGAGTCTCGTTTACCTTGTAAGTAAGCAGGTAACCCTGGTTCTGCAAGTAAACGCTCTACCGCTTCTGTTGCGCTTTCTTTAGTACGCTTTTGACGAACAGCACCCGCTGTACGAGTACGGCCACCCGCTGTACTACGAACAACCATTGGCTTATTTTTCAATTTTAAATAATTTGATTTAGCAGCGAAATCTTTATCCACAAAAAAGAACAGATCAAATAACACGACACGGTTATTCCATAGCTCAAGTTCCGTTGCATCTTCTGGCTGTGCCGATTTAAACCATGGTTGGCGATGAATCGCTTCAATGATATCAACCCAGTAACGTGTAAAGTCTGTTGCATTTAGTTTAACAAGACCAAAACCTTGGCAAAGTGCATCTACTTTTGATGCTGTTAATACCATGAATACATCAGGTCGGCGCATTGCCAATAAACGAGTCGCAACAAATAAACCTGCTTTGCCTTTATCTAAGGTAGCAAAAGCCGCTGTATAACATTTTACAAACTCTTTATAATCCGCTTCGCTCACTTCGCCTTCTAACGGGATCGCCGCTAAAGCGTCATCAAGAAGGGATGGGGTATGTTGCAACAATTCGTGGAAACCTTTTGAACCACGAGTACTGCCAAATAATTCAACATCAAAATCAAACTTCGCAGGTTCGTGCGCAGCTAAATGTTTACCAGCAAATGCGAGACGTTCAAGATCAGACATATCTGCTAACGTGCTTATACGTAATGAGCTGATATAGTTTAGTAAGCGAAGACGTTCACCTAATGCTTGGCGATCAGTTTGATCAAGCATGAAGTTTTTTAGAAAAGGCCAAGGTGTTATACGTGATGTTTTAACCTGACGGCAAGTGATCGACTTTTCTAATAACTGCAATAATTTTTGTAACGGTTTTTCATGCTTTGCATCAAGCAATTCCATATTAATGCCGTAACGCGCGTAATTGTATAATTCATTACACCAGCCAAGAAAATCTTCAGGTCGGTTCGTCACTTTAACAGCCATTAGGTTTAAGCTTATTTCAGTAACATAATCTACGATTTGATCATATTGTGCAGTTTCAACATCAGATAAGCGCATGTCTTGCGGAGAGGTAATAAATTTTATCATTAAAGCGTCATTCCAGTCTAAATTCTAAATACAATTGCTGTGATTGATAAGTATAGGCTTAAGGATTAATTTTTAAACCTATACTTGGCTAAATTTAAAAATGAATCGCTTGATTAAGTTCCTAAAGTTAAAAATGGCTAATTTATATTCATTCAACAATAGAATATCGAAAGCTGATGATGATATTATCAAGCGCAACCCTAATAACTAAGTTTACCTAATGCCCATCATTGATTTACAACTTATAGCACTTTTTATCCCTACCTTTTTCTTCGTTTCTATTACGCCAGGTATGTGTATGACATTATCGATGACATTAGGCATGACAATTGGCGTAAAGCGCAGCCTTCACATGATGTGGGGAGAATTACTCGGCGTGGGTTTAGTTGCCATTTTAGCTGTTATTGGCGTAGCAACAATAATGTTAAAATACCCAAACGCATTTTCAGCTCTCAAATACCTTGGTGGTAGTTACCTTATTTACCTTGGTATTCAAATGTGGCGTTCAAAGGGTAAACTCGCTATTTCTGATAACCCAGATCCTGAAACTACAATGAAGCCAATTCAATTAGCTAGCCAAGGTTTTGTGACAGCAATAGCAAACCCAAAAGGTTGGGTATTTATGATCTCGCTATTGCCGCCTTTTATTAATCCTACCCAAGCATTAACACCACAACTGTCAGTACTCGTTGGAATTATTCTTATTACCGAGTTCAGCTGTTTATTAATGTATGCGAGTGGTGGACAAACACTACGTCTCTTTTTACAAAAAGGTAATAATGTCCGCTTACTCAATAAAATTGCTGGTTCGTTGATGGTATTTGTGGGGATCTGGTTAGCAACGGGATAAAGTACCTGCTAATACACAAATATCTTCGCTATTTGCTTAGTATAAATACACTTTAACTAAAAATAAGTTTCATTCAGGTATAAATAATTGGCATAATAAATTATCTAATTATTTATACGTTGCGAAGAGAATGATTAATAACGTACCGTCTACTTTAAAATCAAAACGCATTGCGGTTATCGGCGGTGGTATCGCCGGTAGTACAATCGCATTACGTTTGGCTGGATTAGACATAAATGTAACCTTATTTGAAGAAGGGGTTAGCTTAGTCAATGGCCCTCCGGTATGTCATTTACATGCTGGCGGCAATCTTTACCCTGATATTTCCGACGAGCAATGCCTTACGTTATTAGAACAGTCAATCGCGACAATGAAGATCTATCCGCATTGCATTAATAAGCGTCCAACCGTAATTGCAATCCCTCAACGCGATGAAAGTAATATAGAAACATTATTACCACGACTTAAATTGTTAACTCAACGTTACAAAGCGTTAATTCAAGCTGATGAAAGCAATAAAGTACTCGGTGATCCCGACGATTATTATCAAATGTTTACCCGCCATGATCTCGAACGATTAAAAAAAGAATCACAACCGTCTGAGATAGCGCAATTCTCCGACTGGATGATCCCGCTTGCCAAAACACTTGATCTCGATTCAGTTAAATTTCCATTATTGATGGTTCAAGAGTACGGTTTAAGTTTATTCCGTATCGCAGCAAGTACAGAACTTAGTTTGAATGCCTCAAAGTCTTGCAACTTATTGGTTAACAACAAAGTGATAAACGTTGCTTACACTGCGGATAAGACCTGGTTAATCACACATGCTGAAAACGATAAACAGACAACAACCGAAGTTGATTATTTAATTAATGCTTGTGGTTATAGAACTGGTGTTATTGATGACATGGCAGATACACCAAAAGAACGAATGGTTGAATTTAAGGCTGCCTACATTACGCATTGGGAACAAAGTGAACGCTGGCCAGAAGTTGTCTTTCACGGCGAACGAGGGACACCTGAAGGTATGGCGCAATTAACACCTTACCCTGATGGCTATTTCCAATTACACGGAATGACTGAAGAGATCACGTTATTTAAAAATGGCTTAGCTAAGAGTACCAATGACAGTGCCCAACCTAAACTAGATAAAAGCTTCATCAACAAGCTAGTCCAAGGTTGGGATAAAGAAGAGTCTGATAGCCGTACGCAAAAAGCTATTCACCATATCAGTCATTTTATCCCTAGCTTTAACAACGCAAAAACCGCAGGAAGGCCATTATTTGGCGCGCAACAAATACCAGGTAATGATGTATCTCTACGCGCTTATGACGTCTCTTTTGAAGGGCAGCAATATGCTAGAGCCGAAATAGTTAAAGCATCGTCAGCACTCACAGTAGCAGATCAAATTATACATAAACTATTTGATTACTCACATGAGCAATTAACAGAGTGCCGTAATGTAAATGCCAATTTCACCGCTTTATCTGAAAGTGATATCAACAAACTTGCTTGTGAGATTGCTCACGATAGAAACTACCCAACATCACTTGCTAAGATCTGATCATGGTTAGTAGCCAAGGATGGCTGTCGATTACTTGAATATATTATTTGGGTTCAAGTAATCTTGGGCAGTCATCACAAAGCTCTGTCATCGGTAACCGATAACGCAAACAGCAATTACGCCTTATTTGTACAGGCTTACCTGCTATTCGCTTTAAGCGATAACATCCAAACATCGGATTTATCTTGTCATTAATATATCGATGTTCTAATAATTGATTTACTGCTTTACATATCTCTCCATCCATCCCCGCCAGTTCGAGTTGAACATTAATCCAATTGATATATCTGGCGGCATTAACCCATAGAATCTTAATTGGTACTGAAAAATGTAATGCCCATGACTCGATTAGTGGTTTTAAGTTATATTCGACTAAACTCTCATAACGGCTCACATCAGTCGTTATAATAGTGGTCCCTTGTTCTTCAACTACAAAACCATGGACTGTCCCATCGTTGCCAAAAATTAATTCAAGCTCAGATAAACACACAGGTAACGCATGTCTTAGTAACACATTAGCAACGATAACAGGTGCTAAAATACGGATGAAATAATATTTGCTCCATTCAGATAGAACCTCTGCATGTAAGGTCGCGTCACAATCAGGTCTAAATAGCTCCAATTGTTCCTTAACAAAACTAGGCTCTAATAAAACCGAGGCCGGCAATGAGGTATTATTACCCGCCGGAAAACGAAATATATTCGCGTATTGTTTAAACTCCCCCTGGAAAAGGGGAGCTAATATAGGAAGACTCAAAATATCACCCTAATCTAAACACAAACATTGTTTTTAGATTCGGAGATTCTTTCCACTAAACAATTCACAATTTCTTGGGACCTGACCGCTAATATCGACAATAAGGTATCACTTAAACCATGCGTCGATTCACAGCAACCTTGTAAAAATACATTTACATTACACCCATCTTTTAGAGGAATACGGTAGCAACGTTCCACATTATCCATATACATCCACGGCTTTAACTCATCAAGCAATGTATTAAAACTGTTATAATGGTAACCAGTAGCAAGTACAATAGCATCATAATCATGCCAAACTTTAGTTTGTGTAGAAGTATTATGAAGCCTCATTGCGACATGGTTTTTAGCTATTGCGACTTCAGATATCTCATGTAAAGGTAAATATTTATGTTCACCTTTACCTGTCACTTCCTGTAAGTATAATCGCTCATAAATCGCTTCAATTTCTGGTTTATCGACAACCGAATAATTAGTACCACTGTACCTTTGGATCACTGAATCACGTTCCTCAGGTGCATACGAATAAATTTCATCTGTAAACTCAGGATTAAATATCTCATTTACAAATGGACTATCATCTGCGGGATAAATCGCCCGCCCTCTATTAACCAGATTAATTTCACCATCAGGATAGTCGTTACATAATTCAACAAAAATTTCTGCGGCACTTTGCCCTGCGCCAACAATAGCAACTTTAGGCTTATTATTTTCGGTTTTAAACGTCTTCCGCCAGATTTTATACCCTGAAGAATGGATGACTTTATCACTACGGTGCTCTAAAAATTGGTCCGGTAATTTAGCTGCGCCTCCAACACCAACAATTAGATTCCGAGTATAACGAATATCTTCAATACCTTGGGCATTTAACGATACAACCTTAACAATATCAACTTCACCTTCAACTTCAACAGGTTCAACGGCAACAACATTAGCACCGTAATCTACATGTTCTGAAAAATGGCTCGCAGCCCAAGATAAATAGTCATTAAATTCTATTCGGCTAGGTGAATACGAGCTGAGGTTAATAAATGAATTTAATCGATTATGCTGATGTAAATAATTCACAAAAGTATAATGGCTTAACGGATTACGCTGTGTAACTAAATCTTTCAAAAAAGATATCTGCATTCTTGTGCCATCTAGCAACATGCCGCCATGCCATTCAAATACTGGTTTCTTTTCTAAAAAACAGTAGCTCATGCTTTGTTCATTTACCGATGACTCTTGCATTGCGATTGCCACAGCTAAATTAGCGGGACCAAAACCTATGCCAATTACATCGTATATTGTTGCTTTATTTAACATATCTTACCTCACTCCTTGTAATGCATTTTATGCATTACAATCAATTGCCATTTAATTTATATACTTTTATGTTTATTTAAACTGAGTAAAAAAACTGTCTCTAAACTGCAGCATCAATGCTGCTCGTTTATGCGAAAATAAAAATTCTTTTTGCTTAGAGAAATGCTGTTGTTGTAAATAATTAATCATTTTTTCATTATCTGCTCTCGGTTCACTGACGATTCTCAATGTACGGGGATCAGATAAATAAATGTAATGGCACAACGAGCTTAACCAAGCTGATACTTTATGCGGACCTCGATGTTTATCCTCTCCAACAAGCATGTGAATACCACGATCATAATCACCAGCAGTATAATAAGGCGCGATCCGATCTTCTTTGGTCCAATACACTTCAAAATAAGCAAATGGTTGTTCGTCAAAAGAAGCGATGATTATTTGATTTTTAGGATCGTTTAGCTGTGCTTGCAAATAATCCCGATGTTCATCTAATGTTCCTTTTTGTTCCCAGAAAGCCGCAACACGCTCATCATTTTGCCAGCGGTTAAAAAGCGCTAGATCTCTGTCGATATCAAGTGTTCGCAACTTTATCCACGACTTTAACTCTGGAATATATCGGTGATATAGGTCGCCAGTCAGTGGGTGCGCTCGTAATGGGTGATAACCAGCACTATCAAGTACTTGCATATGTGGAAATGGCTTCGATTCAGGTTGTGCTAACCACAACTCACCTAACTGCCATAACATCGGCTTAAATAACAAATATTCCCCATCCGACGTTCTTTGCATGTAATCAGTATTAACCAAAGGATTTTCGGCCTCTAAACTAATACATTCAAGCGTAGGGATAGTACTGAATATCGCATGACACACAGGCAGCAATAACGCCCCCTGTAAATGTTCTCTATTTAATTGAAACTTAGTCGGCGATATAAGAATGCCGCTGAATATAACGTGGTCTTGTTGGTAAACTTGCCAGTGATTATGTGTAGCAAGTGTTACCCGCAGCCCTGAAGGCTGCGGATACTCAATGGTAGAATTACCAAGCATAGCTAAGGCTCGCAATCATATTACGGCCATTACCATAGAAACAATTACCATAACCACAAGTTGACACATACTCTTTATCCATAAGATTTTTAGCTGCAATTTGGATCTTCATATTGTTAATGGTGTAACTCACCGTTGCATCCATTAACGTAAAATCAGCTACCTTTGTTGTTTCAGTATCGTCAGCATAAGTTTCGCCAACATAACGGCCACCAACACCAATCGCTAAACCTTCTAGGCTGTTACCAAAGAAACGATAGTTAGCCCAAGCTGATGCAAGTGTATTCGCGACCTGCATTGGACGGTTACCCACCTTAGAGGCATCATTATCTTTAACAATTTCTGAGTCCATGAAAGTTGCATTAGCAACTAAACTTAGCCCCGAAGTCACATTAGCAACGGCTTCTAACTCAATACCTTTATTTTCAACTTCACCAATTTGAAGTAAATTACCAGCTGCATCCGAGGTCGCCATATTCTCTTTGTTGATTTGGAACAACGCCGCATTAAAGGAACCATCGAAAGATTGTGGTAAATATTTCAGACCAATTTCAAATTGTTCTCCGCTCTCTGGTAGAGCTGAATTTCCATTTTTGTCCAATTTAAGAACCGGTTGGAAGTGTTCGGCATAATTAGCATATGGCGTTAATCCATTCTCAAAGATATAAGCCACCCCTGCACTTTTCGTCCACTCTTGGTTACTAACTACTTGCTTTGCACTGGTTGATTTATTTTCAAAGGTAGATTTTGTATCATCAAAACGAACACCTAACGTGATAGCAACTCTATCATTAATCAACATATGCTCTTGTAAATAACCACCCAGTTGATGCTTTTCACTTGTTTTCGTTTCACGGTCTGCATCTGTTACAGGTTGGAAAGTAGTCCCATTTAATAAAGTAACATTGTCTGTATAACTCGGATTGTACGGATTGAATAGTGGATTATAAGTATCAAGATATATACCTGGATATGGGGTTGGAACTTTAATCGGCGTATTTCCGTCAGCGACGAGAACGCGACCACCAAAGCTTTGCCCTTTTATATCAAGCCAGCGATAATCAATACCAGATAATAATGTGTGCTCTAATTTACCCGTATTAAACTTATAAATTAAGCGATTATCCGCAGAAAAACTTTTCGATTTCCCCTCTTCACTTGATAAGCCTCGTACGATATTGGTTCTTGTTGCTTCCAGACCAAAATCTTGAGCATAACCAAGTGCATACATCTGTTTTAAATCAATATCTAATTGGCTATAACGCACAGATTGAGCAAACTGAACTGACTCATTAAACTTATGACTAAATTCATAACCTAATGCAGCTTGAGTACGCTCAAATTTTTCATAACCAGGGTTACCAATAGCAACATCATCACCAATGAAGCCATTCTCATTTTCAGTTAATGACCCTTCCATCGGTAAAAACTGTAAATAAGGGTCTGAGTCGTCTTTCTGATAACTCGCAAGTACCGTTAGGTTAGTATTGTCACTAAAGTTAACACTCACTGATGGGGCAAGATAGATTCGTTCAGCTTCAACATTGTCAACATCAGTGCCATTTTTACGACCTAAAGCAACTAAACGCCAAGCGATGTCATCAGTGATATCACTGCCAAGATCCAAGCTTAATTGCTGACGATCATTGGTGCCATAATCCACCGATACGAAGCCAAAACTACCACCATGTTGAGGTCGTTTACTAATCACATTAATCACACCGCCTGGAGGGTTTTGTCCGTACAATACCGATGCTGGACCACGTAATATCTCAACACGTTCTAAGCCAAACGGGTCGACTTGATAGCTATAAAAGCTTGACGAATCGACTCTCGTTCCGTCTTGATACAAACCATCATTAGCCTGATTAAAACCACGAATAACAAACCAATCTTGCTTGTTATCTTCACCATAAAAATTGGCCTGAATACTCGGGGTATATTGCAAAGCATCAGCCACACTCACAGACGCTCGATCATCCATCTGTTCTCTTGTCACAACAGATACTGCTCTTGGCGTTTTGCTTATTGGCATATCCGTTTTGGTTGCTGTCATGCTATTTTCACCAACATAACCAAAATCGGGGCCAATTGGATTACTAAATTCTGCAGTAACAACAATTTCTTCTTCCGAATTTTCATTCGTATTTGCTGATACAGAATTTACCATTAATCCCATTATTACAGCTGTAGCCAAAGATTTTTTTACAAATTTATGGCTAACAAATGCGTCCATCCGCTGGTTTTTAAACAACATAAATACTCCAATACATATGATTATAATATTGATAATGATTATCAATCCGCTAAAAGGTTAGGTTTAACCTTTTAAAATGACCGCCGTTTACTGATTCAATAAACGAACAGTTAAATCTGATATAACGCCTTCATTTCGAACAATGCCTAAATGATCGCTATTTACAATTTTTTTAGACTCTAGCGAGTTAATACTTTCTAGTCCCGAGCTTAACTGCTGAGCTCTCCCCTCAGGATTAGCAGCCCACCAACTTTCAACTTTTCTATCCACGCTAGCAAGTTGATAGCCAGCACAGATTGCTCTCATGTGCTGCTCAATGGCCCAACTAAACAAGACTTGCTGTGCATTTTCTGCCATATGGCGAGAAACAGGCATTGTCGATAACCACATATCAAACTGAGAAGGCCACAGTTCAGGACTACTTTCATTTAATAATTTAAGACATTGCTGAGACTGATACTGACTTAATGGGGAGAGTAATAAACTTAAATGTTCCATCAGTTTTTGTTGCGCTTTAGGTGAGTCCCATTGATCGTCAGCAACCTCAAATCCAGGTACATAACAATCAAGTAATCCAATAAAAGCAACGTCCTGTTTATTCGCTTCTAACTTAGCTGCAACTTCCAAACACAGCGCGCCGCCTAAAGACCAACCAAGTAAATAATAAGGACCTTCATTTTGTACCGACTTAATCGTTTGATAATAGCTCTCGGCCATCGCCGATAAAGATGCATCAAACCAACCATCGTCAATAAAACTCCGTGACTGGATACCAATTAGATGGCGCTTACCTGCTAATCTTTCAGCTAACAATTGATACCCTGTCGTTCTTCCCGTAACGGGATGAATACAAAAAATAGCAGGTTCAGTACCACAAGGTTGATTGAGTGGTTCTAATAGGCGTAGATCTGCCTTAATCTCAGTATTGTTACCGATACGGCCTAGCCATTTTTGTAAATTAACGACAAAGTCATTCGCCCACTGGGTCACTTCATTTTCAGTATGGTGTGTATGTGCATATTCCCAATCTAAACTTAATTGCCCTTCCGTAATTTGTGCATTAATAACTAACGGGGTAAGCATTGGGTTTAAATCAGATTGTGGAGGGCCACCAGCAACAATCGGTTTACACCAATGTGAAAAACCATTATCGACATACTGACCTAAATAATTAAATGTGATATCCGCATTAACCGAGATCTTTGAAGATTCATAAGACATCACGGCACCGTAACCAATACCGCCATCTTGTTGAGCCTCATTCAAGCGCTGAGTTATCGACTCTAGACAAGTCTCAGCATATGCAGACCAACTTAATTTAATCGGATAAAGACTCGTCATCCAACCCATTGTTCGGCTTAAATCAAGCGCACCAAATACGCTTTCTTCTCGACCATGCCCTTCCAAATATAAATGTAGATCTGGTTTATCCACCGATGCTAACGTTTGCACTAAGCTGGTAATTAATAGGTTTGGTGTTGGTACATTTAATTGACCGACGGTTTTACGCAATAATATTTGTGTATCTTCAATACCTAATTTGACACTTACCGTTCGTCTATTCTTATAAATCGGAAGAGGTAGAGATGAAGATGACCCTTGTGCAAACCAATATTCACGCTGCTGTTGCATATCTAAGGTTCGAGTCCAAATATTCAGTTGCTCAATGACTTGATTATAATTTGCTGACACAGCAGGCAATTGTATTTCTTGCATAGTACTGAGCTGTTGATAAGCCGACCATAAATCATCAAACAATATTCGCCATGAAAAACCATCTATAGCAAGGTGATGAATAACCAGTAATAGTCGGTCCGCTTTTTGTGGCTGTTTTATTAGCGCAGCACGTAGCAAATCACCTTTATAAATGTTCAAACTTTGCTGTAGTTCTAATGCTAATACAGAAAATTCAGCATCATCATCAATCTTACAGTTCCATAATAAATCAGATGAAATAACATCAGTATATTGCTGTACCCACCCTTTATTTCCATGACTAAATTTAAGACGAAGTGCGGGATGATGGGCAACAACAGAATGTAATGATTTAGCTAACGCATCAACATTCATATCTTGCTTTAACTCAACACAAACATGCTGGTTCCAGTGAGACGGTTCTGCTGGTTGTTGTGAGAAAAAATGTTGTTGAATTGGCATTAATGCAAATTCAGACGTCGGTAATAACTGTGCCTTCTGTTCGGTGATTTCTTGCAACAAAGCTGCAAGCTGTTTAAGAACTGGCTGTTCGAAAATATCTTTTGGCGTTAA
>NZ_FPLG01000011.1:0-1615 GCF_900120065.1 Moritella viscosa | reverse complement strand
AAAATATCTTTTGGCGTTAATAATAACCCGGCTTGACGTACATGACTGACAAGCTGCAATGCTAAAATTGAATCACCACCTAATGCAAAGAAGTTACTCTCACGCCCGACTAATTCAACACCTAACAAGGTTTTCCATAACTGACTCAGTAACGCTTCTGTTTCACCTTCTGGCGCTATGTATGAAGCATCGTCTAATTCATTCCAATTGGGTGCTAATAAATTCTGTCTGTCGATTTTACCCGCGGGTGTTAAGGGTAATTTAGCTAATACCACCAATGTCGCTGGTACCATATAATCAGGCAAGTCAGCGGCAAGGCGTTGTAATAATACATCTTCATTGAATTCGGTTATTTGCGCTTTGTCTGTTTGCTGTAAATAACCAACCAAACGTTTACCGCCCGGTGCCTCATGAGCGACAACAGCACAATGCTCTGCGCCACTCAGCAACTGCAGTTTTGATTCTATTTCACCTAATTCGACCCTGAAACCACGTATTTTGATCTGCTGGTCTATGCGGCCTAAATATTCCATAACGCCGTCGTCACGCCAACGCACTAAATCACCCGTTCGGTACATACGCTCTCCCGCAGCACCATACGGGTCAGGTAAGAATCGCTCCGCGGTCAGATCCGCACGACCATGATAACCACGTGCCAACCCCACTTCAGCACCCATATATAGTTCACCCGACATCCCGAGCGGGACTCGATTGAGTTGAGGATCTAAAATGTATAAGCGTCGCTCTCCCACTGCAGTACCAATCGGCGCATATGCACTACTTAATTCAGTCTCTGCATATGCCTCCCATATCATTGGAGTAACCACTGTCTCCGTTGGGCCATAACCATTAATAATGCGTTGTGGTTTCAATACCTGCTGTAACCGGTCGTAAGTTTCACGCGTAAACGCTTCTCCACCTAATGTCCAAGAGCGTACTTTTAAATTCGGCTTACTGTAGCTGATCCAATCTAATAACGGACCCACATAACTTGGCGGGAAACACGCAATGGTTACCCCTTCTTGTACAAGTACATCGCAGGTTTTTTCTGCACTCCATAACGCCTGATCACGAATCACTAAACGAGAGCCAAATGCCAATGGCACAGCCCAACGCTCTACTGCACCATCAAAACTTATTGAGGCAAAGTGTAGCTCTACATCATCTGGTGTCATGCCATAGCGTTCACCAATGGTTTGCACATGCATGCTTAATCCTGCATGTGTTAACGCAACACCCTTAGGCTTTCCCGTCGAGCCAGAGGTGTAAATAAGATAGGCTAATTGCTGCTGATGGAATTCGACATCGGGGACATCAGTCGAATAACTACCCATTATTTGTTGATCGAGATAAACAGATTTAATGCTATTAGGACAAGGGACTTGTGCTGTTAATGTTGAATCAGTAAGTAATAAATCAACACCGCTATCTTCAAGCATAAAACTTAAACGCTCATTCGGATAAGCAGGATCCAAAGGCAAAAATGCGCCGCCAGCCTTAAGAACAGCAAGCATAGCAACTAACATCGTATTACCACGCTCAAACGCGACACCGACAGGCATGTCAGCGCTAACACCTTGCTCAATCAAATAATGGCTAAGTTGGTTCGCTTGAT
>NZ_FPLG01000002.1:0-7553 GCF_900120065.1 Moritella viscosa | reverse complement strand
CGATCTAAGATTTAGGTGTTAGTCGTGTTGACTAATTTAAAGTACCAACGAAGAATCTCTACTGCCTGTTCTGCAAAGAAAATTGGCATAAACAACATGATCATAAATACAGAGATTAGAGTTAGATTTACCAATGTAGACCAGCTCAATGCAGTTACATAACGACCAGATTTTTTAGCCTCTGCTTTGAGATCATCTTTTTCTTTTTTTAATTCTTGCTCATAATTCTGTTTATTTGTAGCTAATAAATTTTGATTTTCTCGCAAGTCATTAGCTGAATCTATAAGTTGTTTTTTTAATTCTTGCTCATAATTCTGTTTATTTGTATCTAGGCAATTTTGAGTCTCTCGCAAGTCATTAGCTGAGTCTATAAGTTGTTTTTTTATATTACTTAGTTTGTCATTTAATTGGAACAACGAGCTTTCAAGAGATTTTTTTTCAGATTGAAGGGTTTTTATACATGCCTCGGCATAGTCTGTCACCATCGGGTTACTTAGTAATGTAGCAAACGTTTCTTCACTAAACCTGTTAACTAATCTATTGAAATAGATCTCCATATCTTCAACATTAAAATCACGTCCTTGTACTTCCGGAGTAAACCGAAAATTGGGAGAGATATAAACTTCCAAAATGGCAAAATTATGAGATTTTAATACCTCTATTTTTGCTTTTTCACAACCATGAGTAACTTTCACTTCAATAGCAACTTTCCCCCCCCATTTGCTATACATATCGGACTTAGGGGACAAGTAGCCGATTAAGTCAGGATAGAAATATTTCCCGCCTCCGAATTGGATCTTTGTATCCTCCCCGTCTAAGTCGAAGTCAACAAAATCTAAAATTAACTCTTTTTTATTTACTTTGAATGGTATTTTATTTAGTTGCGATAAAGCTAATATTGCAAGTTGGTGAGTTAAACTTTCCCCATCTCCACCTTGATTTGAATCGTCTGAAACGTCTCCTGATTTATATCGCAAGTAGCCTCTTATATCTGAGATTAATGGCTTTCTATCATTTTTATTATTTTGTGTACTCCAAAGTTTTAACTTGTCATAATTGAACTCTATATCTACCTCTGGATTCCTTTTATGTTTCATTTCTTCAGAAATTCGACGTAGCTTCAATATTTCCCAAATAAAAAATAATCTTTTTCTCTTTTTTCCCTTTTGCAATATGTACTCATCATCAATAGTTGCATAAGCCCATCTTTTTTTTGCCATAAAATTTATCTCAATGTAGTTTGATTGTTACTGGATATAATCACAGTGTTAATCCTATGGGCAAGGTAAATTTTTATTAAAGGTCATAAATATAGATTTGCTTCACAGTTTACCCATATTTTTCCTTCTGATTTTTTAAGCTCATTGCGTCGGCGGTACATATCAAATTTAAAAAAATAACGTACTGAATCAGCCTAAGCCAATTCAGTACGTATATTTCAAATATAATGATTAAGCCGTATCAGTCCGCATATTTTTAAGTTCTTCTTTAGCGGCAAACAAGAACCCTGTGATGAGTCCATATCCTAAGTAAATTAATGGTAGTGGCATATTATGATTCCTTATTCATTTCTTTGTAGATGGCATAGCCGATGATGAATCCAATCCCAAATAATGGATTAGCAAAAAGTGCTGGCATAGTATTTCTCCGTAATGATGATTACATAGTGATGTTTACGAGGTGAGTTGTTGAATCTGTACTTGTTAGCAGTGAACGTATGAAGATACTAATTAATCATCCGCTAGCTGAAGTAACTTTGCTTTCTTCTCTTCGTAATCTGCTGCTAATACATGAAGGAATACGCTCTTACCGGATTGGGTAATTAAGCCAATATCATTTGATCTCAATATTGCAGCGAGAAAGCCTGAGTTGTTCGCACTTAATGATCTGAAGACTGATTTCAATACGGTACTCTTAAATGGTTTCTGTCCTTGTTCATCTAAGATCGTAATGATGGATTGTAGTAAAAACCATTCTTTAGAATGTAATCCGCCACCCTCATTACTGCTAAGTCTTAGATAGAGTTCGCCATCTTCATCATGTTTAGCTAAATCAAAGAACACATTGTTGTCTGTCTTAGGGCTAAGTTTCTTCCCCTTACCAGATAGCACTATATTACTGAAATGGTCATGTTTAGGCTTAGTGGGGCTTTCATTAGTAGATTCAACAATATTTAAATTACCAGTATCACTACCGTCGACGCCGTCGCTGTTAAGTTGGTTATTTATTTTTTTACTCATGATGTTTCCTTAATTGAAGATGTAAAAAAGGGCAATACCATTACTGATACTGCCCGTAGATTAAATTAAAATTTGTTAGCTAATCTTGTTAGTGTGAATGACCACATACTTGGCAGCTACCATCATCGTAAGCACGTTGACCACAAGCTGGGCAGGTAGTTACTAGAGTTAGAATCTTCTTAATGTTCATTAGTTTTTTCATATTGTTTCCTTGGTTTAGATGAGTGTTACTGAGATTTTTTAGTACATTTGTCGACGTCGACGACGGAACCATTTAATGTGCCGCAAACATCAGCTTTCCATTGAACAATCACGCCATACGATGATGTATGTTGGATGCCTGATTTACCATTCCAGTTTGCTTCTAATAGTGGCTTCATCTTAGAAATGTCTCCCGGATTACCACCCATAGTACCGCCAGCTAATACCGCTGTTGATGCAAATAGACAAGATAGACTCAGCAGCATGATTGATTTGTTCATTGATTGTTTTCCTTTGTTTTAATATTTAAATTAATTGATGGGTATTATGAAATACTCGACTGACAGGTGGTGTCAGTGATACTTGAAATTGTTGATATTTGCCTCATGCCTTACGATTACTGCTTCATGAAACTAATAACAATACTGCTAACCTAATGGGTTTAGATTAGAAATAATAACGACTGACACCACCTGCCAGTTCGACGGTTTAATCTAGTTAGATGAAAAGTAAGAATGAGAAATTAGCCAAACGTTTAGGTACTATCCTTGCCCGATTAAATACTGGTGAACGACTGTATCTAAAAGACTTGGAAGCTGAATTTAACGTACATGAAAGAACGATATGGCGTGACTTTGAAAGGTTGTCCTATTTACCTTTGATTCGTGAAGATGGATGTTATTTTCTTGATATGAGCAGTGTTAGGCAGCAATCATCTAACAGCATGAATAAGTTCATCAACAATATGGGGCTTGAGTCATTCATCCCGATTAAGCTCAACATGAACAATTGGCAGACTCAAGATGTACCAATATTTCTATTCAAGAATGTGCGGATTGAAGATGTATCAAGTTTTACTGATTTGTTTGATTTAATGAGTTGTGCGATCGGTAACCTCAACCTGATTTCATTTACATACAAGGGTAAGATACTCGAACACGTTCATCCCTACCGATTAGTAAATGATCGGGGTATTTGGTATCTAGCCGCTGTCTATCAGAACCACTTACACTCATTTAGAATTGCCTATATTTCACAGTTTCTACAGAGTGAGGACAAATACAAACACCAATCGCATATACAAGATGAAATCATTAGGCAAGGGATGCAATGGATAGATATCGACAAGTCAGATGTACTAATACAAGTTGATTCCCATGTTGCTTTACGCTTTATTGATAGTGATTTACTCCCTAATATTCAGGTGTTAAAAGAAATGGATGATGGGTCATTGTTGATTAGCAGTCAGGTAACACGATTACACGATGTAATTCCTATTTTAAAAGCTTGGATGCCGTACGTTGAAGTACTATCTCCGATTAGCCTTAAGCATGAATTAATTCGTGATTTGTATGCGTCATTAGAGCGTAACAAGATGATGTGATTAAGCCTTGTTACTTAGTTGCCTCCCTAACTAAATCAGATACATTAGCGCTAACTTCTCTTAACCGTGAAGAAGCTAAATGTGCGTATCTGGTACTGGTTTGTGGGGATTGATGCCCAAGCAAGTGCTGAACATCGTATAGAGTTGCCTTACCTGAGTTAATCAAGATTGAAGCAAACGAATGGCGTAAATCGTGAATTCTCAGCCCATCTAAGCCACCTGCTACTTTCTTGATTCGAGCAAATGATTTCTTAGGATGGCTAATGGGCTTACCTTCAGCATCACCAGGAAATATATAATCATTACCCTTGATACGTTGGTGCTTCTGCTCTTCCAATACTGTCATGGCTAATGAGTTCAACAGTACTGTTCGAGACAATCCTGATTTAGTATGCGGTAAAAATAGGCTCCCTTCGCCGACGTCGTCGACGGTTAAGTTACACCATTTAGAATTACAGATTTCACCCATACGCATTCCTGTTAGTAGGGCAAATTTCAGGGCATTACCTTGGGTTCTACTAGGCTCATTATTGCAGGCTGTAATGAACTGAGTGACTTCATCCTTACTGAGAAACCGTTGCTTTAAATTGTTCTCCTTTAATTTCTTGATGTAAGTACCCGGATGCTTCTCAACGAATCCCCATTCCATTGCTAGCCGGAACATACGAAGCACCAAACTTCTTAACCTATTGATGGTTGCAGGTTTACGGTTAACAAGAAGTTCATCGAGTCGTTTTTGAATATCATGCTGACTAACTTTAGTTAATGCTTTGCCTTTCCAATGCGGATAGAAGTGCATCTTGAGGTTACTTTCATCACTGTAAGCAGTTAGCTTGTTAACTCTGGCGTAAGGTAAGTAATGTTGTTCAGCAAATTCATAGAAGGTAAAGACTATCTGTTTCTCATCCCTGAGTTGCTTAGGGTCATTACCGAGGGCTAATTGCTTCTTGTGTTCATTAGCAATCTGGCGAGCAGTTGGGATATCTAGAGATGGATATTCACCTAGTTGTAATGATTTCTTAGTGCCGCTAATGGTGTAGCGAAACAGGTAACGCTTACGTCCTTGTCTATTTACTATTAGCTTTAAGCCACTACATCCTTCATCTGTGTATTCTGTTTCTCGGCTTCGACTATCAGGTGGTGTTGGCGGTAGGTTGTCCATCTGGCGTTTATTGAATTTAAATTTACGCGATTGCATGAAAACTCCTTAGTCATGATGCGTAATGGAAAGCTCGAATACCTCAAAGTTAACTGCATACTCTAAGAAGTTAGCTTCCCAAATCAGGTAGAACTCAGCTGCTTCACTTAGTCGATCAACACCTAATACAGATTGAAACTCATCATGGATAAAATCAAAGTCAGTATTTTTAGCTAATTCAGTACAGTAACCGCTACCAACATAGGCAAAGTCAGTGATATAGCAGAGTCGCCATGTATCATCCTGACGTTCAATACTAATTTCAGCTGGGTAATAGCCGCCATGTTCAGCAGTGTAATCAGGTGAGCGAAAGTTAAATGTAATGCTATTTACGTTGGCGGTGGCGTCGGATTGATTAGGTTCGTCGACACCGTCAACGATTGCATTGTTTTTGATTAGTGATGATGTTAGTAGATTAACGAATGATTTACTAACTGGCACGCTTAAACCTTCAATGTTAATTTGAATCGTCATGTTGATTCCTATATTTAGATGGCGGGGTGGAGTTAGATGGGTTTAGCTTCGATATCAGCAGCCGTTAGATGATTTAATATTTCATCAGATTTAACGGCTAATTGATGTTTGAATTGCTTTTTATCTGCTGCTTTCAAGATCCCTTCATGCCTAAGTGCAGCCCCTAGAAACCCTGCGTTGTTATTGCTACTTTTACTGAACAAGGGATGAAAGATACGAGATGTAAATGTAGCGAATTCACCTCGACCAGTTAGGCATTGTTGAATAGCTTCGATTCTAATTAACTCATCTGAAAACAAACCATTATTTGTGTTAGATACTAGCTGAATGACATCTACGTCATTATTTTTACCGATGGCATAGTGAATTAGCTGAGTTTGATCTCTTAGCTTAGGTGCTGAACCTTTACGTATGCAGGTCAATTCGGGCTTAGTATTAGTTGATTCAGGGGTTAATTCAGATGCTGTCTTTGTTGTTTCCTTACTCATGATTCACTCCTAATGTATTCATTAAGTCACTCTTCAATGCTTGGGGCATTAGCAGATACAAGCCCTGACCGCTATCACTCAGAATACTTAATGTAAGCAATGATCCGTAATCTAATTCATCTTCAAATTCGATGTTCTCTAGGGCAAAATTGAGTAAGTTCTTCTCGCGTTTAGTAATACGATTGCCGTCGACGCCGACACGAGAAACATCCGAAAGTGATGAAATCATCCAGAGTTCGCATTCGAGTTCAGTCCATGTATTTTGGGCTTCATTTTCATCGTGAAATGGCGCTAGTAAGTGTTGTTTAAGTTGGGTGAGTAAGGTGGGCGTGATTGGTAGTGTTGGTAGATCTTTCCAGTTTGTGATTTTAAGCATGATTAGCTCCATGAAATTGATATCATGAAGTTAATATATGTTTGAGATGGTTTTTTTTACGTTACGAGTAATTAATACTAAAATAATCATTTTTAATCTAAGTGAACCCAAATATTTTAATGATCTTCTACTATGCTTACATTTCATAAATTACTTTCTATGCAAGGTATTAATTATGGGTATTAAAGATATTAGTAATTCTGCTATTGCAGGTAAAAAATCGTTTGATGCTGCTGGAAATCAATATGATTACGAGCGCTTGAAACAAATTAAAGGTGAAGTTTGGCTTAACAATAAAATGATTCAGGACAGGGTTAAACAAGGCATATCTCCGATGGAAGCGATACAGCAAACTGCGCAAAAAATGAAATTTCATGACAATGCTCCAACAGATAAGGAATTCTCTAATATTCATAATAATGTTAGAAATGAAAAAATTGAAGAATCTCTTTCTGTTTTGTTTGATATTCCATCCGCGACCTGACCCTAGAATTAATTTTCAGCTAATTTTCTTATCGTCATCGGCGGAAAGTTCGGTGACGACAATGTTATATTTACCTGATTTTTTGCGTGGTATTTCTGCTAATTATATTCACTCTACCTAATCCGACAACCACTAACAGATTACTCCCAACGCCCCCCATCGCGACAGTATTAGTATGAATATCACTCTGTGATTTAATGGCTGAACTTGGGTATTTGAATAGGAGTTGATGAGATTAGGCTAAATTCATTGAGATATAACTGCTTTTGGTTTTTTAGGGCACTATAGGTGAGATTACAGTTTAGTATTGTGGTGATAGAGAATCAGTGAAATCAGAAAATTTACTACTAGTTCAGTGAATGGTGGTAATTCTAACTCAAGAAGTAATAAAGCCAAAAATATGGCTTTTCATTAGTGTTTAGCTAAATATATATGACTAACTATCTGAATTACTGAAGTACGTCTCGTCACATTCTTTACAGTACCCTTGTGGCGTAAAAGCTTCGTTAGACCCACATTCAGCGCATGGGGTGAATTCATCATATTCTTCTTCCACTTGTTGCTCCTATCAATTTGAGTAATATGAGATAACAAAATACATGGGGAGTACATAGAAAGTCAATGATAAAAAAGGAAGTATTTAGGTCTCCCCAAAGGATATATCACTTGTTATATAACCATAATTTCCAACACCTAAATCTTAGATCG